>NZ_JADNQM010000050.1:0-51419 GCF_046269425.1 Amycolatopsis sp. cmx-11-12
GCCGGAACAACCCATACACCGTCTGCCAGGGCCCATACCGGGCCGGCACATCCCGCCACTGAACACCCGTACGCACCCGAAACCGGATCCCGTCGATCAACTGCCGCCGCGGATGCACCGGCGGACGACCCGGCTTCTTCCCAATAGGCAGCAACGGTTCCAGCTTCGCCCACTGCTCATCCGTCAGGTCACCACGCCCCACACGAAGATCATCTCAAACCAAGACCCACTTCTGAAACAGGCCCTAGCTCCGCCGTTGCTTCCGCAGCGCTATGGGCCAGGCAAGCCTGCGCCGTGACCTGCGACGTCACGATGAAGAGGGCCCAGTGTGCACGATTCGCCGATCAGAAGGTGTGTGTTGACTGCCCGGATTGTCGGGGTGGTCTGGTAGATGATGGGCATGTTCCGCGACTTCAACTTCAAGCTGTTGGTCATCGACAAGCTCATGTACCAGGACAAGGTCATCCAGCCCCGATTCCGGATCGCCGACATTCTCCACGCCAAGGGCGCCACCGGCGACCTGTGGAAGTACCTGCGCGAACAGGACCTGCTGTACACCGTCCTTGAGGAAGCCCGCCAGTACTTCACCGACTTGGAGATCACCCCCGACCAACTGGCCGCTGTGGAAGAACTGACCACTGACGGCGGCTTGGAGATCTACCACCAGTGCTCGCCGTTCTGGGACGGAGAGGACGACCTCTTCGACGTCACCTCACTGGACGACCTCGCCCTGCTACCCAACCTCCGCGTGATCCACGGCGGCGGCGAGGCCATGATGGCCGCCCCCGGCGCCGAGGACACCCTCAAGGCCCGCGGAATCGCCGTGGAATGAACCCTTTCATCGTGGCCGGGGCGAGTCTCGAGGCGGTGCAGGACGAGGATGATCGCGGTGGCCCGGCGTGGGCAGCAACGGAGTTTGGCCACTTTCCAGCCCATGAGCAGCGAGACAGCGCGTTCGCCGAGCGCGCGGATGCGGGCATGGACACAGTAGACCGCCTTCTGCCCGCGTGACAGGTGAGGGCGTGTGGCGTGGCATCTGAACGGGGTGCGGACCCGTGCAGCCCGCACCCTGGTACACCTTGTCGGCGAAGGCGGTGACGTCGCTGGTGGTCAGCATGCCGATCAGGATCGCGCCGATCTTCCACCGTCATCGTCCACACCACCCAACAACGCGGCCCTTCACCACAGCTGGACCAAGCGGCAGAACCCGGCGTCGGCGAGCCCGAGACTAGCCCGTGAGGTCCGAAACAGTCCGACACCAGGCGACACACCCCGACACCGCAGCCACCTCGCGACCAGACGAAAAGGTCTTGTCCGACGTCATTTGACACCATCCGACACGCCAAGGTTCCGACTCTTAACCAGCGAGTTCGGGGTTCGAGTCCCTGATGGCGCACATTCAGACCCCACGTTTTCGGTTTCGATGACGTGGGGTTTTGTGTTACATGGACGCATTTCTTCCATTTCTCACTGTCCATTGTGGTCTGATCCGCGCCCGAGAAGTCGGACTGAAGTCCTGGGGATGGTCTTGGCGGTCGCTTCGGCCGCAGCGAGGGCGAGCCGCTGAAAGACCCGTCCCCGTCCTCAGGCCCTACCCCGCGTCAACAACCTCACGACCGGCAACAACTAGTTCTTCCCGCGTCGGTACTCGCTGGGACTGCAACCGTGTTCTCTGCGGAAAGTGCGCGAGAAGTAGAACGCGTCGTTGTAGCCGATGGTCCTGGCGATCTCGGAGATGTCGCGGGACGTGGTGGCCAGCAGCTCGCGCGCTCGGGCCATCCGCAGGCGCTTGGCGTATTCGACCACGCCGCAGCCCGCCGCCATCCGGAACAGGGCCGCGAAGTGCGAGGGCGACAGGCCCGCCGTGCGCGCCAGCTCTTTGACGATCACCGGCTTCGCGAAGTTGTGCCGCAGGTACTCCTGCGCCTGGCGAACCGGCTCGGTGGGCTGGTGGGCTTCGGTCAGCGCGTCCGCGGCCAGCTGCGCCAGCAGGGTCCAGCCCGCGCCGGAGGCCGAGATAAGGTGCGGGAAGCTCTCGTCCCGTTCGAGGAAGCCGATGGCGTCGTCGATCGCCGAGACGGCCCGGTAGGCGTCGCGCACCTCGATGATGGCTTCTCCCCCGTCCGGCGTGACGACCGAGAGCAGCTCCGAGACCTGGGAGCCCGCGGCGTGCAGCCACCAGATCGTCCAGGGGTCGCGCGAGTCCGCCCAGTAGAAGTGCGGGCGGGATGGGGGCAGGACGAGGGCGTTTCCCGGCCTGATCACGCTCACCCTGCCGTCGACCTCGCAATGCCCGACCCCGTCGGTGCAGACGATCACGATGGCTTCCGGTGCGCTGCGCGGACGGTGCATGCCGTGGTCGGCCGCGCTGGGGAAGTACCCGGCGTCGGTGACGAGCAGGCCCGAGGTCGGGGCTCTGCGCAGGGCTGACGCCACCAGCGGCCGCGGCAGCACGCGCAACCGCTGACCTGGGAAGCCATCGGGCAGCAGCATCCGCACACCGTACATCCGGCCGTCGAATCGTCCAGGTGACTCGGTCGATTCGGCCATCCCGCCGAACGGGTGCCCGGGCATAGCGTTGCCGCATGTCACAGGGTGAATCGACGCTGATCCTGCCGTCCCGACCCGCCGAGCACGCCGAGGCAGGGGTCGCGGCGTGGCGGGCGGGGGTGATGATCGACAGCTACCTTCCCGAGGCGCCCGACCGGTATCCCGCCTACCTGGACCGGCGCGTCTATCAGGGCTCCTCCGGGCGGGTGTATCCACTGCCGTTCCATGACCGGATCAGCCCGGTGAAGGCCCCGGCGGAGTGGGACGCGGTGCACCTGGAGAACCGCTGGCTGCGGCTGATGGTGCTGCCCGAGCTCGGTGGCCGCATTCACGTTGCTTTCGACCGCACCCGAAACTACGACTTCTTCTACCGCAACCCGGTGATCAAGCCCGCTCTCGTCGGCCTGACCGGCCCGTGGATCTCCGGCGGAGTCGAGTTCAACTGGCCGCAGCACCATCGTCCCGCCACGTTCCTGCCGACCGACGTCGAGATCGAGCACGAGCCCGATGGCGCCGTGACCGTGTGGTGCTCCGACCACGACCCCTTCGACCGGATGAAGGGGATGCACGGCGTCCGGATGCGGCCCGACAGCGCCGTCCTGGAGTTGCGGGTGCGGCTGTACAACCGTTGCGAGCGGACCCGGACGTTCTTGTGGTGGACCAATATCGCCGCGCGAGCGGATGAGAACTACCAGTCGTTCTTCCCCCGTGACGTGCGCGTGGTCGCCGATCACGCCAAGCGTGCGACGACCGGCTTCCCCGCCGCGGACCGGGCCTACTACGGGGTCGACTACCCGGCCCGCCGCGACGAGGTCGACACGGTCGCCGGTGGCGTGCGGGTCCGCGGCGACCGCCTTGACTGGTACCGCAACATCCCGGTGCCGACCTCGTACATGTGTGTGGGCAGCAAGGAAACGTTCTTCGGCGGCTATGACCATGCCGCGCGGGCCGGGTTCGTGCACGTCGCCGATCGGCAGATCGCTGTCGGGAAGAAGCAGTGGACTTGGGGCGCTTCGGAGTTCGGTGACGCGTGGGGCCGCAATCTGACCGACGACGGTTCGGCCTATGTCGAATTGATGGCCGGGGTTTTCACCGACAACCAGCCGGACTTCTCCTTCATCGCGCCCGGGGAGACGAAGGTGTTTTCCCAGTTCTGGTATCCGATTCAGGAGATCGGTCCGGTGCAGGCGGCAACCGTGGACGCCGCGGTGCGGGTGGACCTCCGGGGAACGAGCGCGCGGGTCGGAGTCGCAGTGACGGCTGACCGCCCCGGATGCCGCTTGTCGCTCGTCGACGGCACTGGGGCCGAGGTCGCCGAGGTGCGCGCCGACATCGCGCCGGGCAAGCCCTTCCATGAAAGCATCCCGCTGACGCGGCCCGCTGATCGACTCGTGCTGCGCGTCCTCCACGGTGACGAACTGTTGGTGGAGTGGGATTCCCTGGTCCCCAGTGCGGACGATCAAGTCACCCCGGCACGCGAGCCCGCCGCGCCCGAGGACGTGCCGACCGTGGAAGAGCTGGCCGTGATCGGCGCGCACCTCGATCAGTACCGGCACGCGACGCGCTCGCCGGAGCTGTACTGGCGTGAGGCCTTGCGCCGCGATCCAGCGCATGTCGCGGCCAATGTCGGGCTCGCCGGGCGCGCGTATCAGCGTGGCGACTTCGCTGAGGCGGAGAAGTTGTTGCGGGTAGCCGTTTCCCGGCTGACGACATTGAACCCCAATCCGGTCGACACGACCGCGCTGTACTGCCTCGGTCTCGTGCTGGAGCGACTCGGCCGGGCCGAAGAGGCGTACGACGTATACGGTTCCAGCTCCTGGGCGCGTGCGTGGCGGGCACCGGCGGGCTATCGCATGGCGCGCATCGACGCCGCACACGGGCGGAACAGGGAGGCGCTGGCCAGGCTTCAGGATGTGCTGCGCACCGAGCCGGAGCACCTACAAGCCCGTGCGCTCCGGGTGATTGTGTTGCGCCGTATCGGAAAAGATGGTCAAGCGGCAGAACTTGCCGAAGCCACCCGTGCGCTTGATCCCCTGGACTGGTGGACGCGCGATCTACTTGGCCTGCCTCTCACTACGGACGCGCAGACCTGCCTTGACCTCGCGCTGGAGTACGTCGGCGTTGGTGAGCACGATGCGGCGCTGCGGGTGCTCGACGTCGCCCGCGAGCGGGAGGGTGCTCGCGCGATCGGACAGACAGCGGCCGGGCCGTTGCTGGAGTACTACCGAGCCGAGGTGCTGCGCAGGCTGGGCAGAGACCACGAGGCGCGTGAAGCCGTTGGGAGGGCGCGAAATCTCGACGCGACGTGGTGTTTTCCTTCGCGGTTGGACGACGCGTTGACGTTGGAGCGTGCGGCGAACTCCGACGACACGGACGCGCGGGCTCGCGCGCTGCTCGGACACTGGCTCTACGCCAACGGACGCCCTGATGACGCGTGCACGGCCTGGACCGCCGCGGCGGCGATCGACCCGGATGATCCCGTGGTGTGGCGGAATCTGGGGCTCGCGGCCTTCAACCACCTCGGTGACGCCGACCAGGCATGCGCGGCCTACGACTCCGCGCTCGCCGTCGCGGGGGACGACGCCAGGTTGATCTTCGAGCGTGACCAGCTCAGTGCGAGGCGCGGCGTGCCGCCAGGGCAACGGCTGGACTGGCTCCTGCGGAACCGCGCCCTGGTCGAGACGCGGGACGACGCCACCCTTGAACTCGCGCACCTGCTGATCACCGCCGACCGGCTCGACGAGGCCCGCGAACTGCTGCTCGGCCGCACCTTCCAACCGTGGGAGGGCGGTGAGGGCGACGTGCTGCGCGTGTGGGACCGGCTGTGCCGCTTGCAGTCCACAGTGGACGACGCGTTCGCGCCGCCGGAATCCCTCAGTGAGGCAAGGCATCCGCTCGCGAACACCGCGCAGCTGCACCTGATGCGGGGTGACCTGCTTGGCGACCGGGCGGCGTGGGAGCTAGCCGCCGCGCAGCAGGGCGACTTCCTGGGGATGAGTACCCAGCCCTACTCCGAGGCGACCTACTCTTCGGTGCTCGCGCTGCGCAGGCTTGGTCGCACCGAGGAAGCCGACCGGCTCACGGAGGCATTGCGCGCCTTCTGCGACACGTTGGAGGCGAGCCCGGCGACCGTGGACTACTTCGCGACTTCGCTGCCGTCGATGTTGTTGTTCACCGAGGACCCGGCCGCCGCGCAGCTGCGCCGAGTAGGTTTTTTGCGGGCGCAGCTCGACATTCTCGACGGGCAGCACGCACGTGCGGGTGACCGGTTGGCCGCGCTGCTGGCTGAGGACCCGCACCACGTCGACGCGCTGGACCTCGCCCGTTCGATCCGGACTCCGACGCGGTGACGGCGTCTGTGCACCGTCACCACGCGCGGAATTCCTTACACGTCAGGGCTATCCGCTACGGTTCCGGTCGCGGCCGCGTCGGCGTAGTTCGCGAGGCGCTCGGCCATCGGGACCCCGGCACGATGGGCTCGCCTGCCGGTGCCGCCGCGCTGCCACGGCGCCGGGCCGGTCAGCGGGCGGAACTCGACTCCGGCCGCCGCCAGCCGGTCGAGGTGGCGGGGCAGCCGCCGGTGGAGATCCTGCGTGCGGGAGCCCCAAGCGATCTCCGCGAAGGCACACGTTCGCGGGTACAGGAGGTAGTCGACCAGTCGTGGGTCCTCGACGAACTCGGTCCACATCTGGCACTGGATCCCTTGCACACGAGCACTTTCGGCCTCGGACCAGTCCTGCGGGATCGGCTCCCACGAGGCGACGTCGCCGAGGGTGACCGGGCCGCCGATCGCGAGTGGCTCGTCGGGGTGGGCCTCCTGGAAGTAGTCGAAGTAGGTCGGCATGACCGGCGAGAGCACGACGTCGTGACCGGCCGCCGCCGCCCGGCGGGCGACCTCCGCGCCACGCCACGCCATGACCAGCGTGGTGGTCGATTCCGCGTCGGCGGCGGTTCCTTGTGCGGCAAAGCTGTCGTCCCACGTGACCGGTGTTTTGCCGTGCTCAGTCAGCATCTGCCGCACTTCGGCCATCAGGGCGGCGAAGATCTCGGCGCTCCCGGAAAGCCTCCGCTTGTCGGCGAACGCACGCACCACCGGATCGTTGTCCCACGCCCGCAGGACGGACTCGTCGCCACCCACGTGCACGTAAGGGGAAGGGAACAGCGGGAGCAGCTCGTCGAACAGGAGGCGCAGGAACTCCAGGGACTGCTCCGACGGCGCCAGGAGCGCGTCGTGCACACCCCAGTTCGTGTGCACCGCGCGATCCGGCACGGACGGGGACCCGAACTCCGGGTAGGCGGCCAGCAAGGCGCCGGTGTGGCCGGGAACGCCGATCTCCGGGACGACCGTGATCGCGCGGTCCGCCGCGTAGGCGATGATCTCGGCGAGGTCGTCGCGGGTGTAGTAGCCGCCGTGCGGTGTGCCGTCGTGGACGACCTCGTCGGAGTAGTGGCTGACCTGGCTCGTCGCCCGCCAGCTGCCGACCTCGTGCAGGCGCGGGAAGCGAAGGCTCTCCACCCGCCAGCCCTGGTCGTCGCTGAGATGCAGGTGCAGGGTGTTCAGCTTGTGCGCGCTCATCAGGTCGAGGTGGCGCAACACCTCCCGCTTGGGCAGGAAGTGCCGGGCGACGTCGAGGAGCATTCCACGCCAGCGGAATCGTGGGCTGTCCTCGACGCGGACGACCGGTGCGACCCACCGGGTGTCCGACGGCGCGGCCTGCCGGTACGCGGCGTCGGGAAGGAGCTGGCGCAGGGTCTGCACGGCGTACACGACACCGGAACGGTCCGCCGCGGTGATGGTCAGTCCGGCCTCGGTCACGTCGAGCACGTAACCCTCGGGAGGGGTCGCGCCCGCGCGGAGCAGCACCCGCAGAACCGCGGGTTCGGTGACGACCTTGCCGGCCATGGGCAGCAGCGCGATCGCCCGCAGGACCGCCGCCCGTTCCTCCGCCGGCACGTCCAGGCGCACCGGGAGTTCGGCCGGAAGCCGGAGCACCCCCGCGCCGAGCAGCACCGAGTGTGGTTGGGGAACGAGGTGCGCCGCCCGGTCTCGCGCGTCGTCGTGGCTCATGGTCGCTGCCTCCCGGTATGCGTGCACATGTTTCTTTCTGTTCAATTACCGTCTAGAGTACGCATATAGTGCTCATTTGTGAGCCATTATGCGCATAAACAAACGAAAACCACCACGAAGGGACGCCGATGTACCTTCCGATCGCCGAGGTTGCCTGCGTGCCGGCTCGGGCGCGCGTCTTCGAACAGGGCTGGCAGTCCTGGAGTCCCACCGGCACCTACCCGGGTGACGCGACCTCGCCCCGGCCGTCCTCGGCGCAGATCGCGGCGAGCTGCTTCCGCTTCGACCGGCCGATGCCGGAGTCCGGCTTCCAGGGCGAGGGACTCATCGTGATCGACCCTGGCGACGGCGGCCCGGTGCGGTCGTGGTCCGCGGTGGATCACTCCGCCGAAGTCCCCTCCATCCGCGTGCGGGCGCTCGGGGACCGGCTCGTCGTCTCCAGCCTGGGCGCTGTCCGGGAGACCGAGCACGCCGACCTCCCGCGCGCGCTCGTCGCCTGGGCCGAGGAGGTGGCGGCCGGCGGTGGCGTGACGGCGGTCCGTCCGCTCGGTCCGGGGTGGAGCAGCTGGTACGGGCACTGGAACAAGGTCACCGAGCAGGACATCGCCGACACCCTGGTGCACGCCGAACGACTGGAGCTGCCGCTGGAGATCATCCAGCTCGACGACGGCTACCAGAGCGCGATCGGGGACTGGCTCGACATCCGGCCGGGCTTCGGATCCCTTGAAGGAGTGGCGAAACGCGTCGCCGACACCGGACGGCGCGCGGGCATCTGGCTGACGCCGTTCTTCGTCGCCGCCGACAGCCGGGTGGCGACCGAGCATCCGGACTGGCTGGTGCGGGGCACGCCCGCGATGCGCGAGTGGGACCGGGACATCGCGGTGCTCGACGTGACGCACCCTGGCGCGGCGGAGCATCTCGGTGGCGTGTTCAGATCCCTTGTGGCGACCGGGTTTTCGTTCTTCAAGATCGACTACATCTACGCCGGAGCGCACCCCGGCCCGCGACACGCCGACGTGTCGGGGCACGACGCCTACGTGGCGGGGATGCGGATCATCCGCGAGGCGGTCGGGCCGGACTCGACCGTTCTCGGTTGCGGCGCACCGATGCTGCCCAGTGTGGGACTCGTCGACGCCATGCGGGTCAGCCCGGACACCGCGGTCGCCGTCGAACCCAAGTCCGGGGACGTCAGTCAGCCCTCGCAGCTCGGCGCGCGGCTGGCAGGGGCCGCGCGGGAGTTCATGCACGGCCGGTTGTGGGTCAACGATCCCGACTGCCTGCTGGTGTCTCCGCGCGTGGAAGACCGCGCCGGCTGGGCGGATCACGTGGCCTCCAGCGGTGGGTGGAGGTGTTCGAGCGATCGCCTCGCCGACCTCGACGAGTGGGGGGCCACGCGCACCCGCGAGCTGCTCACGCCGTCAACCGGTCCTGCCTGATCTCCGGAAGGGAGTCCGCCATGACTCAGGTCCTCACGGTGCCGGCCCCGCCGCCACCGGCCTCGACCCGGCCGGTGCCGCCACGGGGACGTCGTCGGCGGGCGCGGGAAACCCTGACGGCATATGCCTTTGTGGCTCCGAGCCTGTTCGGCGTCGTCGCGTTCCTGTTGCTGCCGGTACTGATCGTCGCCGGGCTGAGCCTGTTCGACTGGAAGCTGCTGGCCGTGCCGGAGTTCGTCGGGCTGGCCAACTACGAGCGGCTCTTCGCCGACGGCGGGATCGGCCACTCGCTGCTGGTGACCATCGCCTACGTGGTCCTGACCATCCCGGTGCAGACGATGCTGGCCCTGTTGCTCGCGCTGCTGCTCAACCAGCGAGTGCGCGGCGTGAAGATCTTCCGTGCGTTGTTCGTCCTGCCCTGGATGGCGACGCCGGTGGTGATGGGCCTGGTGTGGGGCTGGATCTTCGACCCGGCCAACGGCGCGGTCAACTCCTTCCTGGAGATCTTCGGGATCGACGGGCCGAGTTGGCTGTCGTCGGCCAGCCTCGCGCTGCCCTCGGTGGCGGCGACGCAGGTGTGGCAGTTCGCGGGCTACAACATGCTGTTCTTCCTCGCCGGGTTGCAGTCCATCCCGAAGGACTACTACCAGGCGGCCTCGCTGGACGGGGCGTCGCCGGTCCGGCAGTTCTTCGCGATCACACTGCCGCTGTTGCGCCCGACGCTGTTCTTCGTCCTTGTCACCAACGTGATCGGCTCGTTCCAGGTCTTCGACACCGTTTTCGTGATGACCAACGGTGGTCCCGGCAACAGCACCGAGGTCATCAACTACACGATCTACCAGACCGCGTTCCGGCAGTTCGATTTCGGCTACGCCTCCGCCATCGCGATGGTGCTGTTCCTGATCATCCTCGCGGTCACCATGGCGCAGGTCCGGTACTTCAACCGCACCACGACCTACGACCTGACCTGAGAGGGGCCGACCGTGACCACGACGACCCGGCGACGGCGGCCCTCCCGCCGCGCCGCCCTCTACGCGACGCTGATCATCGGGGCGGCCATGTCGGTCTTCCCGTACTGGCTGATCGTCTCGACCGCGTTGAAACCGCGCGGTGAGCTCTTCGAAGCGGCACCGTGGGCGCCGCCGTCCTCGCCGACGCTGGAGAACCTCGGCGCGCTGCTGGGCTCGGACTTCGCGCAATCCATCCTGAACACCTTCATCTTCGTCACCGTCCTCACCGTCGGGCAGCTGATCTTCACCACGCTGGCGGCGTATGCGTTCGCGCGCTTGGACTTCCGAGGCCGCAACTCGCTGTTCTGGCTGTACCTGGCCACCCTGATGGTGCCCAACGTGGTGACCCTGATCCCACTGTTCCTGATCATGCGTGAGCTGGACCTGGTGAACAGCTGGTACGGGCTCGTCGCGCCGTACGTCTTCGGCACGCCGTACGGGATTTTCCTGATGCGCCAGTTCTTCCGCAGCATCCCGCGCGAGATCGAGGAGGCCGCGCGGGTGGACGGCGCGGGGCACCTGACCATCCTGTGGCGGATCATCCTGCCGCTGAGCAGGCCGATCCTGGCCACGCTGGCGATCGTCACGGTGATCTCGTCCTGGAACAACTTCCTGTGGCCGCTGATCATCACCAGCAGCGAGGACACCCGCGTGGTCACCGTCGCGATCGCCGCCCTGCGCTCGGAGATCGGCATCGACTACACCCGGATGATGGCAGGCAGCCTGCTCACGCTGCTGCCGATGCTGCTCGTCTTCGTCTTCTTCCAGCGCTACATCGTCCGGTCGGTCGCCCTGACCGGACTCAAGTGACACAAAGGAGTGTCCCCATGAAGCTCTCGGCTTTCCGGCGGAAGATGTTCAGCATGCTGACAGTCGGCGCACTGGTCGGGCTGGTCGCCGCCTGTGGCGGCAGCGGCGACAGCAACGGCAAGACGACACTGACCTACCGAATCTGGGACGAGCAGCAGCAGAAGGGCTACGAGAAGGTCTTCGAGGCGTTCAAGGCCAAGCACCCCGACATCGACGTCAAGATCGAGCTTCAGCCCTACGACCAATACTGGACCAAGCTCGTCACCGAGATGGTCTCCGGCACCGCGCCCGACGTGTTCTGGATGACGCCCGCGAACTTCCCCGAACTGGCGACGCAGGGCGCATTGATGGACGTCTCCGCCGCCGTGGAACAGTCCGGCCTTGCCAAGGACAAGTACCACCCCAACGTGGTGGATTCCTTTACCTACAGGGGAAAGATGTACGCCGTCCCCAAGGACTGGGGCGTACCGGGGATGCTCTACAACAAGCAGGTCTTCGCCGAGGCCGGCGTCGAGATGCCCACCGAGCCGCTGACCTGGGCGCCCGACGGATCCGGGACGTTCCTGCCGCTGATGCAGAAGCTCACCGTCGACGTGAACGGCAAGCACCCCAATGAATCCGGCTTCGATCCGGCCAAGGTCAAGCGGTGGGGCTTCGCCTCCTGGAACCACTCGGGCACCCAGTGGCTGAACTGGATCCCGAGCAACGGCGGCACGACGATCACCAAGCCCTACGGCACGTTCAACTTCAACGAGCCCGCTTCGGTCGAGGCGTTGCAGTGGGGCGTCGACCTGATCAAGAAGTGGCACGTGTCCCCGCCCGCCGAGCAGACCAACCCGCCCGCGGGCCGTGCGACCGAGATGTTCCAGCGCGGCGAGGTCGCGGTCTTCCCGGCCAACAACGCGCTGCTGCCCTTCGTCGCCCCCGGCTCGACCTTCCCGATCGGCACCGCATCGCTTCCCGCGGGCAAGGCGGGCCGCGTCGTGATCATCAACGGCCTCGGCGAGGCGGTCTACTCCCGCACCGAGCATCCCGACCAGGCCAAGCAGCTCGTGTCGTTCTTGGCCACCCCGGAGGCGCAGGCGATCATGGCCGAGGGCGGCTATGTCTTCCCGGCCATCAACGACCTCGCCCCGCGCTACGTCGAGCACTGGAAGGCCAAGGGCATCGACACCCAGCCGTTCCTGGACGAGGCGCGCGGCAAGACGGTGAACTTCCCGATCGTGTCCGGCTTCGCCGCGGCGGAACCCAAAATCAACCAGATCTTCAACGACATGTACCTCGGATCGGTCAACGTCCCCGACGCCGCCGGGGAGGCTGTCAAACAGGGCAACGCCCTGCTCCGTCCCGAGAAGTAAGGAGGTCTGCCATGTCCGCATCACCCAAGAGATGGCGCGCGGCGGCGATCGCCACCGCCGCGTCGCTGGCCGTCTCACTGGCACCGGCCGCGACGGCCGAGTCCGCGCCCGGGGTTCCCGTGCAGCTGCTGTCGATCACCGACCTGCACGGCTACTTCGGCGAGTACACCACGACCGTGCCCGGCTCGCGTGCCGGTGAGCCCGCGAAAACCGTCGGTGGCGGGGCATATCTCGCCTCACACCTCGACCGGCTGCGCGCACCGGAGAACTCCGTACTGTTCTCCGCGGGCGACGACTTCTCCGGCTGGCCGTCGGAGACCGCGTGGTTCTGGAACGAGCCGACGATCGAGTACATGAACATGATCGGCGTCGAGTTCTCCACCGTGGGCAACCACGAGATCGACCGGAAACCGGCCTACCTCAAGCACATGATGGAGGGCACCTGCAAGGGCCGCCCCGACCGCGACCTCTGCTTCACCGACTCGACCGGGAAACGCTTCCAGGGCGCGGACTTCGACTACTACTCCGCGAACGTGGTCAACGAAGCCACCGGCCGGCCGCTGGTCAAGCCGTACCACGTGCGGCAGGTCGATGACGGTCGCGGCGGCACGCTCCCGGTGGGATTCATCCACGCCACGACCACCCACACGCCGGAAGAGCAGCTCTCCTACTGGCCGAGCGAGCTGAAGTTCCTGCCCGAAGTGGAGACGATCAACCGCTACGCCGAGGAGCTGCGCGGGCGGGGCGTCCAGGCCATCGTCGCCGTTGTGCACGAAGGGTTCTCGCAAGCGAACGGGGCGGGGTACAACGACTGCACCGCACCGTTCGGCCCGCTTGCCGACATGAACAAGCAGATCAGCCCGGCGGTGGACGCCATCGTCGGCGGGCACTGGCACGCGCTGGTGAACTGCATGCTGCCCGACCCGGCCGGTAATCCCCGCCCGGTGGTGGACGCGGCGAACCACGGCAGGCTGATCAACGAGATCAACCTGGAGCTGGACCCGGCGACCGGCGATGTCCGCCGAGACCGGACGAAGTCGGTCAGCCACGCCAACACCCGTGATGTCGCACCGGATCCCGAGGTGCAGCGGATGGCGAAGTACTGGAAGGACCGGCTCCCCGCGCGGGGGAACCAGCAGGTCGCCACGGTCACCGGCGATCTCACCCGCACCTCCGGCACCGACGAGGAGTCCACGCTCGGCAACGTGACCGCCGATGCGTTCCTCTGGGCGGCCAACAAGGACGGACAGGCCGACCTCGCGGTCGCGATGCCGGGAATCTTGTTGCGCGACATACCTTTCGCTCCCAATCCGGCCAATCCCGCGGACGCGCCAGGGCGGGTGCTGTTCTCCGAGCTGGTCTTCGGCACGGTCTATGAGAACGGCATCGGCCCGGCCGTCGTGCGCGGGACGGTGACCGGCAGGAAACTCGACGAGCTGATCGAGAGCCAATGGCAGCGGGGGGCCGACGGTGTCGTGACGTATCGGCACATGGCCGTTTCCGGCAACGTTTCCTACACCTACGACCCCGGCGCCCCGCTCGGGCAGCACGTCGACATCAAGAAGATCCGGATCAACGGGAAGCCGGTGAAGGCCGACCGCGAGTACCGGATCGCGACTCTGGCCAACAACTTCTTCGCCCGCAACGCCACACCCGGGTTCACGGCGCTTTTCGATGCCAGGAACCAGGATCGGAGCATCTACTCCGGTGCGGACGCGCTCTGGAAGTACCTGGAGGCGAGGTCGCCGGTCCGGCCGCCGAAGCTCGACCGGGTCCGGCCCCGTTAAGCGCCGGCTCACCTGAACCGGGACGGAGGGGTTGGCACGTGTTCGCTCATCGAGTCGAACTTGCGGACATAGGTCAGCCCCTCCGGGATCTCGATGCTGGTCGTCGAGGTCCAGCCCCGGGCCAGGGTGGGCCAGTCGGGCACATCGGGGTGGAAGTGCGGCCGGAACGGCTCGTAGCCGTCGATGAAGGCGGCCGGTTCCGACCTCGCCTGCCACCGGATGTCCGCCGACAACCGCAGCCGGTCGCTGAGGTTGGGGCGGGCCCCGTGCACGGTGAGGCTGGTGAACATGAGGACGTCCCCCTGGCCGAAGTGGGTGCTGCGCCAGTCATCCACGCCGCTGCCAGCCACCTGCGCGGTGACCCCGCCGGGACCCTCCGCCCGGGACACACCGAGCACGCCGAGCTTGTGCGACCCGGCGAGGACCTCAAGCCCGCCGGCGTCGGAGGGACAGTCGGCGAGGGGGATCCACATGGTCAGGGTGTCGACCGCGCCCTGGATGAGGCGGTAGTCCTGGTGAGCGGGCGTGGGTGTGGCCCGCGGCGTCGGCGCCGTGATGCGGGCGATGTGCATCGGGTGGCAGAAGACCTCCTCGCCGAGCAGCCGCCGAGCCAGGCCGCGCAGCTCCTCCCGTTCGCTGAGCTCGTGGAAGGACTGCGTCGCCTGGACGGCGGAGTACATGCCGAAGAAGGTGGACTTGCCCTCCTCGACCGCCCGGTCGGACGCCCGCAGCTCGTGCGGCTCGGTGCCGGAGGCCAGCCACCTGCTGTCGTGGAGCACGGCCGCGATGTCGGCGCGAACACCGGTGACGTAGTCGCTGGGCAGCAGGCCTGGGAAGTAGAGGTAGCCGTCCTCGGACATGCGCTCCCGTAGCGCCGCGACGTCGTCGGCGATGTCGCTGGAATCGATCAACTGCTTCATGTTCTGCCTCCGCCGTGGGGGTCTCGTCGGATTCGACTGTAGGAAAGGCGGGGCATCGCGGACATGGCTGAACCTGCCGGGGAGATGACAGATCCTGCTGCGACGCCCTCGCCTCCGGCCGGGTTGCTCGTCGTCGGCGAGAGCACCTTCACCAAGCGCGTCGAGGCGATCCGGCCGACCGGCTCGCCTAGCTGGCTGCTCATGTGGACAACGCGGGGGCGCGGCGTCGTGCACCACGGGGACACGGCCCTGACAACCAGCGCGGGGCAGCTCGTGCTGATCGAACCCGGCGTGCGGCACACCTACGGAGTCGCGCCCGACGCCGGGGAATGGTCGCTGCTGTGGGCACATTTCCGGGCATCACAAGGAAACTGGCTCGGGACGAGTCGCCATCTGACACCGGCGGCGAGTGGCGCCGCGGAGGCCATCGACGCCGCCTTCGACCGGCTCCGCCGTTACGCCCGGCTCACCGGTGATCACATCCCGCCGTCGCCGGTCCACCTTCCGGCCTTCGCCACCCGCCCCGAACAGCAGGCCCTCGCCATGTGCGCGCTCGAAGAGATCGTGCGCCTGGCCGACCTCACCGGTGCTCCCGCCGCACCGCCGGGCCCTGACCCGCGCATCGCCCGCGTGCAGCAGCTCATCGCCGAGACACCGGAGGCCCCGCACACCCTGAACTCGCTCGCCGCCATCGCCGGGCTGTCACCGTCACGCTTCAGTCACCTCTACGCGAGGGCCACCGGCCACAGTCCCATGCGGGAGGTGCGCAACCGCCGCCTGCACCGCGCGGCTCGACTGCTGACCGGCACGGGAATGTCCGTCGCCGCTGTCGCCGGCACCGTCGGCTACGTCGACCAGTTCCACTTCAGCCGCGCGTTCCGCCGCGAGTTCGGCCTGCCGCCGAGCAGTTACCGGCACAACGGCGAGGTTCCCGGTTGGGACTGACGTGTGCGGAATCTGTGCGGGCGTCCCCCAACGGGCAGCAGTGGCCGTCTTGGTCGCGGCCGCCCCTTCCGCGCGAACCAAGGTCGTGAAGGCCTCCTTGCTTACCCTCAAGGTAGGCAAGGAGGCCTTCACGACCTTGACGATACGGACATGCGGTATTTAATCGGGCAATATGGCTCTAAAAGCGTCCTTCACGTGATTTCTCACGGAATCAACCGCCTGGGGGCGCATGGGCCAGCCGTTCGGCGCGAGGCATTGCGGAGCTATCGCATCGCGTTGGGCTGACCCAGCGGGTTCGGGGTTCGAGTCCCTGATGTCGCACCGACCGTCAATAACCGTGGAGCCCGTGACCGTATGGTGGTCATGGGCTCCACAGGGTCGGGTCACCTCATTGGACGGTAAGGCTGTATTCGGTGGTACCGGTTTTGCCGGTGCTGTCGGTGGCGGTGATGGTGATCTTGTAGGTGCCGCGCTGGAACGGGGCGGCGATGGACATGCGTGATGTACCGCCAGGGGCGACGGTGGATGGCTGGAACATCGGGTTGAACGTCAGGCCCGTCGCGGTGAGTGTGCTGTTGCCCGTTCCTCCGGCGACGGTGACCGTCGCATTGACGAACGAGCCGGATGTCACCGTTCCCGCACCAGGAGAGACAGTCGGCTTGGGACCTTCCGTGGTACCACCGTCGCCGACGGTCAGGGTGTAGTCGGCGGATTTGGTGCCGGACGGGCCTTTCGCCGTGACGGTGATCCGGTGCGTGCCTTTCGGAGTGCTCGCCGCGGTCTCCACGGTGAGTTTGGCGACGTCGCCGGAGTTGACGGACGCACCGGGCTGGAACGTGGCCGTCGCGCCGGCGGGCAGGCCGGACGCGGCCAGCTCGAGCTTTTCGGGTCCCGCGTCGCCTGCCTTGGTCACGACAGAGGTCGAGATGTACTTGCCGGGCTCGACCTTGCCCGCCGCCGGACTGAGGGAGACGCCGAACTTCCCGTCACCGGGCTGAGTGCCGCCGATCTCGCCGCGGGCCCAGTCGCCCATCTCGTTGGTGAGCCGGGCCATGATGCTGTAGCGGTCGCATCCGGACGCGCCCCACGAGACGACGCCGACGATCACACCGTCCACGATGAACGGCCCGCCGCTGTCACCGGAGCAGGTCGCGGTGCGTCCGTCGTCGTACCCGACGCACACCATGAGGTCGGGATTCACCCGCACGTTGAACACCTGGCAGTTGTTCCCGTCGTTGACGGGCATCGTGGTCTTGTACAGGACGCCGGATCCACCGCCGGACGAGGTCTTTCCATAGCCGACGGCGGTGCCCGACTTCCCCGGTGCGGTCAGCCCGGCATCACCCGATCCGGCCACCTTGGCCCACTGGCTCTCCGGGACGGGCAGGTCGGTCTCGGTGGTGATCACCGCGACGTCGTAGCCGGTCTGCCAGGAGTTCGGGCCGGTGTAGCGGGGGTGCACTTTGTAGGAGGCGACAGGAGTGCGGAAGGTTTCGTCGCCCGGAGTGTTCAGGTCGTCGTCGCCGTAGAGGTAGCTCTTCGCCCCGCCGACGTCGATCATGCAGTGTGCCGCGGTGATGATCTTGCGTTTGCCGACGACGGAAGCGGTGCAGGACTGTCCCTGCGGGCCGCCGCCACCCGCTCGCAGACCCGCGATGATGTAAGGGTTTTCCCGTACGGTCGTGCGTTGTCCGTTGACCACCCGGGTGCCCATGTCCGGGGGCCGCAGCTGATCGGTGGGTGTCGCGGCGATGGCGGTGGGTTCGGCGTTCGCCGTCCCGATCGCGGGCAAAGTGATCACGGCCAGTGCCATGGCGACGGCG
The DNA here is from genome assembly GCF_046269425.1 of Amycolatopsis sp. cmx-11-12. Taxonomy (NCBI): domain Bacteria; kingdom Bacillati; phylum Actinomycetota; class Actinomycetes; order Pseudonocardiales; family Pseudonocardiaceae; genus Amycolatopsis; species Amycolatopsis sp. cmx-11-12. The sequence continues at coordinate 17,708 of NZ_JADNQM010000050.1, forward strand.
GTGACCAGACGCGCTGTTCTCATCGTGCTCCTCGGTTCGCAGGGTTGTTCCCGATCAGAACGTGATCGACCAGCCGGTCAGGGTGCCGGTGTCGAAGCGGTGGATGTCGCGCGCCTGAAGCTTCCAGGTGCCGTTGGCGTTCTCGCCGGAGGCGTTCACGGTGAAGGTCTGGTGCACACCGCCTGCCTCACCGATCCCACCCGCCGGTTTGACGGGCAGCGTGGCCCCGCTCGGCCCGATCAGGTCGATCGCCAGATCCGCGGAGTAGGTGTGGTCGATGTCCACCCGGACGGCCAGTTCCGCCGAAGCGTTGCCGTCGCAGCCGCTCTGGGTCACGGCGCTGCCCACGGCGGCCCCGGCGTCGGGGATGGACACATCCTCGTCATTGGACTTGACACCGCACTTGGGCGGCGTGCCACCACCGATGAATCCGGTGTAGAGCAACGCATCCGGCGAGCCCGCGCCGGGATCGGTCACCAGCCCCGGTGAGGCGTTGCGGACGAGCGCGTCGCGTACTTGCTGGGGTGTCGCGCCGGGATTCGCGGCGAGGTACAGCGCCGCCGCACCCGCACCGTGTGGCGAGGCCATCGAGGTGCCGCTGCCGGTACGGTAGCCGCCGGTGTGATCGGTGGAGTAGATGTTGCCGCCCGGGGCGAACAGGTCGACACACTTCCCGTAGTTCCCGCTACGGCCGCCGCCCTGGTTGATCCAGCCGACGGTCAACGCTTCGGGGGTACGGCCGGGGCTGGCCGTGCAGGCGTCCTGGCCGTTGTTGCCCGCGGCTACCGCGACCACAAAACCCTTGTCCACCAACGCTTTCACTTGAGCATCGCCGACGCCGACGGTGTCCATGACCAGGCTCAGGTTGACCACGGCCGGTTTGCTCCCGTTGGCGGCCACCCATTCCAGTCCGCTGACGGTCGCCGAGTCCGGTCCGGAACCGCCGCAGCCCAGCGAGCGGACCGCGACCACCTTGGCCTTCTTGGCGACGCCGACGGTTTTGCCCGCGATCGTGCCCGCCACATGCGAGCCGTGCCAGAAGCAGTCGCTCGCGTCGTTGTCGTTGTCGATGAAATCGCGGCCGTGCGCGGCCCGGCCCTCGAATTCGGTGTGCCGGATACCCACGCCGGAGTCGACGACATACGCGGTGACCCCCTCGCCGGCGTTGGGGTAGACGTACTTCTTGTCCAAGGCCTTCGTGCGCTGGTCGATCTGATCCAGCCCCCACGACGGCGGGTTCGGCTGCTCTCCGGCGGCACGTGTGACGCCGTCCTGGTGCACCGTCCGCACCGCCGGGTCGGCGGCCAGGCGCCGGGCCTGCCGCTCGCTCAGGTCTCGGACCGAGAACCCGTTCAGAGTCAGCGCGTAGGTGTCGACCACCGCACCGCCGTAGCGCTGGGTCAACGAGGCGGCCCCACCCTGAGCGGCTGCCTGCGCGCCGTCCCGGAGGACCACTATGTAGCGACCGGCGATGGGCTGCCGGGCTTGCACGACGTCGCTTTCGGGCGTCGCGGCCGACGCGGTGGGGCTCACCGCCACCAGTGCGACCGCGATGCCGAACAGACCTAACGTCATTCGGGTCTTGCGCATCTCTCCTCCATTTCCCGTGTGCGCCTGGCGCACCGCTTCACCATTCGGCGCGGGCGGAGGGGAAACAATCGTGGTGAGACCCCGGAGGGGTACGGCATTACCGTGATCAGGGTTACGCAGTGGCGACGGTCCGACGTATCGTTGCGGCCTCCTGGGACCGGTGTGACCAGCGCGGAGGTGGCGATGGGTGGTGCGATGGCACGTCCGCCGAAGTTCGGCACGGGTTCTCTGTCGACGCGCGGACGATCCACCCCGATGGTCGGCCGGAGCGCGGAACTGGCCGCCCTGTTCGACGTCGTCACCCGCCCGCCCGCGGTGGCGTTCATGGAAGGTGAAGCGGGGGCCGGAAAGACCACCTTGATCGGCGCCCTCGCGACGGCGGTGCGCGGCAGGAACCTGTGGATGGCCGTCGGTACCTGTCAGCCACTGGACGAACCCTTCCCCTATGGCCCGTTGCTCGACTGTCTCGGGCGAGCCGGGGACAGGGTGGGCCTCCCCGATCCGGTGACCGGCGCACTTCGCGGACACCTGCCGGAACTCGCCGATCTCCTGCCGCCGGCACCGCCACCGCTGGACCGCCCCGAGGCCGAGCGGCATCGGATGTTCCGTGCGGTCTGCGCGCTGGTGCGCGCGCTCGGGCAGGCCGTGCTCGTGGTCGAAGACGTGCACTGGGCGGACGAAGACACCCGTCAGGTGCTGAGATTTCTGCTCGCCGATCCGCCGCCCGGTCTGTCTCTGGTCACGACCTATCGGCGTGAAGAACTCCCCGGTGATGCCCCGCTGGGGCCGGTCGTGCACCCGCCGTCCGAGGTCGCCACCGCGCGTCTGGGACTACGACCCTTCGAGGAGCCGGAGGTGCGGGCGCTGATCGAAGCCGTGACCGGCGGCGTCGTTTCGGAGTCGTTCGCGACCGCGGTTCTGCACGAGACCGGCGGAATTCCTTTCGTGGTCGCGGAAACGGCCCGTGCGCTACGTGACCGGCTCGTGGACACCCGGATCGAGGGGGTGGCGGCGGGCCGGGTCCTGGCCACCGTCGATGTACCTGTCCTGGTGAAGGAGTCGGTGCTCGAACGACTGCACCGGCCGATCGAACCGGAGCGCGCGGTCGCCGAGGCCGCGGCCGTGCTGGGCGACGCGGCGCCGTCGGAGATCCTCGCGGCGGTCGCGGGGTCTCCCGGAGTGCACCCGGTGGTGAACTTGGTGCGTTCCGGTGTGCTGTCGGAGGGCCCGCCGAACCGGTACGGCCTCCGGCACGGCATGGCGCGGCGGGCGGTGTACGCGGCCTTGCCGGGACCGCGTCGGCGGGAACTGCACGGCGCCGCGGCACGCGTGCTGGCCGACGTGGCCGGGTGGCCGGTCGCGCGGCTCGCCAGGCACTGCGCCGAGGCTGGCATGCCGGAAGAGTGGTTGCGATACAGCGAAAGCGCCGCGGACGCCGCGGCCGAGGCAAAGGACATGTCCCTTGCGGTGGACGTGCTCTCCCAAGTGGTCTCCGACCGCGACGTACCCGCCGAGGACATGAACCGGCTGGCCACGAAACTCTGTGGGTACGCGCTGGCCGGGCTGCCTGACGCTGACGTGATGATGCGCATCGAGGCGCTGCAGTCAGACCCCAGATTGGCCGCCGACGTGCGCGGCGAGGTGCGTCTGTGCTTCGGCACCCTGCTGGTGCGCGAGTCCATGCTGGACCGCGGCTGTGCCGAAATCACCCACGCGATAGAGCTTCTCGGCGACCAGCCCGAGCGCATCGCGTCCGGGATGGCCCTGCTTTCCGTGCCATACCTTGACATCGCCACCGTAGCGGACCACCGGGCCTGGCTTCTGCGGGTGGAGGACCTGCTCGCTCACCTGCCGCAGCGCCCTGCGCGCACGGCGGTGCTGGCCACTGTGCTCGGTGGGCAGCTCATCGTCGGTGACCCGATGATCTGGGACCGGATCACCCGGCTGCCCGCGCCCGACGACATCGACGACCCCGCTGAGATCAGGCATCTCGCCCGGGCCCACACCAACCTGGCCGACGCGTGCTCGTGGACCGGCCGGGACCGTCAGGGACGAACGTTCCTGCACACCGGGTTGGCGATGGCCTCACGTGCGGGCGCCCCTTATGTGGTGGCGACAGCCGAAGCCACCGCGGCCCGGCTGGATTGGCTCGCGGGCGAGTGGTCCGGTCTGGCCGAGCGGGTACAGGCGCAGATCCATGCCTATTCCCACCTGCCACACATCGCGAACGAACTGAACCTGGTCATCGGCTGGCTGGCCGCCGCACGCGGCGACTGGCTGACCGCCGAACACGGATTCCACGCCGCCCTCGACATTCACCCGACGGCGGTGATCCCGGTGGCGGTGGCCGCGGCGGGAGGGATGGCCGCCATGCTGCTCAGCCGGGACGACACCGCGGCTCGCGGTCACGCGGAGCGCGGACTCGCCCTCCTCCGCGCGAAGGGCTCCTGGGCATGGGCCGCCGAGATAGTCCCCCAGGCTGTCGCGTGCTACCTCGCCGACGACGAGACCGGTGCCGCGCGGCAGCTCGTCGCGGAAGCCGAGGAGGAGCTGGACAGCATCGACGCGCCCTCGGCGCGGATGGCGCTCACGGTGTGCAGGGCGCAGGTGGCCGCCGCGGCGGGAGATCACGACGACGCGGAGCAGCACTACCGTGACGCGCAGCTGCGATACCAGGAACTCGGGCAGCGCTACCGCGCCGCGCAGTGCGCCGACAAGGCCGCTCGCATCACCGGTGCCGATCCCGCGGTGTTCCGTGAGCTGGCCGTCACTTTCGACGCACTGGGCGCCACCGTCGACGCGGCCCGCTGCCGTCACCACATCCGCAGCACCGGCACTGTCATACCTTCTGTCCGTGGCCGCCGCAGCTACGGCACACAGCTGTCGCCGCGCGAACACGATGTCGCACGCCTGCTGGCGAACGGCCACACCAACCGGGAGATCGCTCAAGCCCTGTTCATCTCACGGCGCACCGTCGAGGACCACGTCGCCAACGTACTCCGCAAACTCGACGCGCCCTCCCGGCACGATGTCCGACTCTGAACCCACCGGGAGATCCCCTCGCCGAGGTTCACCAGCAGTTTGCGAGCGGCCCGCGTCGTCCACACGCCGCAGTCGGATGCCGGGTGCGGATCTCCATCAGGACCAGGACGTAGAGCCTTCGCGAGCCGATAGTGTCCGGTTGGAAGAACTACGGCGGTACCTCAGCGGGCATTCACAGCGACCGATGCGAGATCTTGGCGTTGCCGTCCTGCTCCTCGTCGCAGACCCCGGCGAAATCGTCTTTGGAGTTGGCGCGTAGTCGAGTTCCTGCCAGATGGTGCAGCTGGTCTCATCGTTCCCCTCCCCTAACCCCCTACGGGCACGGGAACAGCCTGTCGCCCATCTCCACCGGCCGTCGAGACTTTTGCACCAGAGCGGAAAACCGCAGGCAGGGACCGAGATCGTCAGGCGTCCTGCGCCGGTCGGCGCCAGGCCTTCGCGGCAGCGGCACCGTCCTCGGCCGCGGCCAGGGCATCGACGTACGACGGCGTCGCCGCGACTCGGATGCGGTTGCCACGTCTCGCGTAGCCCAGGACCACACAGCGAAGCTGTTGGCCGACAGCGGGCCACGGCTCGCCGATCCCATCCGTGATGTAGGAGCTGTCGACGAATCCCCGCTCGCCGTCTTCGGTTTCGATCAGCAGTCCGTAGTGGACGTGCCCGACGACCGTGCACCGGACGAGGTCGTATCGCTTCCGTGCTTGGATCTCAGGCTGCTGATCGGTATGCCCGGAGAAACGCCCGCACTCCCTCGAGGATGAGTGGCCGGACACGGGTGTCCTCGGCGGCGTTCGCGGAACCGAGCCTGCTGATGGTGACCCCGAAGGTCAGCGCGATGAAATGGTCGGCGGCGAGTCGCGCGTCGGGGATATCGAGCAGCCCGGCACCGGCGAGGGCGGCGAAGCGTTCGCCCATGGCCTCCTCCGGCGCGTTGGTCAGCGCACGGTCGTCCGGGTGCGGCAGGTGATCGGATCCGGCCCTGACCAGCCGTTGCAGCGTGGAGTATTCCGCCGAGCCGAGCCATTCGGTCGCGATCCGCATCGAGAACGTGACCAGTGCGGGCTCCAGTTCCGCCGCCTCGGTGACGCCGTCGAGCGTGTCGTCGAGGGTGCGCCGGATCGTGGCGAGCAGCGACTGGCCAACGGCGTCGAAGACGGCGTGCAACAAGGTCTTCTTGTCGCCGAAGTAGTCGTAGACCGTCCGTTTGGACACCCCGGCACGGGCGGCGACCGCGTCGACGCTCGACCGGTCGAAACCGTCGGCCAGGAACAACTCCCTGGCCGCGGTGAGGATGGCGGCGCGCTTGTGCGCGGATCCCGCACGCAGCGTCTTCGCGGTCGACATGGTCGGATCGTAGCCGATCTACACTGCACGGTGTAGTGTAGATGCTGTCGGCGCGCCCCTCTGCTTCGTAACCAACGACGAATAGGACGTCCATGTCCGAAGCTCTGGTTTCCCCGGTCCGCATCGGAAAGTACGCGATCGCCGCCCTCGGCTTCCTGGCTCTCGCCCTCGGCACGCTGCAGTCAGTGGTGGACCCTTCGCTCCCACTACTGCAACGCGAGCTGGGGATCGGCCCCGGCGAAGGTGCCTTGATCACCATCACCTTGCTCACCACCGGCGCGGTCGTCGCGCCCATCGCGGGCAAACTCGGCGACCGCTACGGCGGAAAGCGGGTCCTGGTCGTGCTGATGACGGTGGTCTCGGCCGGTGGCCTGTTCTCCAGCCTGGCACCGAACCTGCCGGTTTTGTTGCTCGGTCAGGTACTGCAGGGCGCGATGATCGGCGCGCTGCCCCTCTCCTTCATCCTGGTGCGCGAACACCTTCCGCCAGGACGGACGCAGGTGGCCGTCGGAATCGTCAGCGGCTTGTTCACGGGCGGCGGCCTGGTCGGGACGCTGATCGCCGGGCCGGTGGCGGAAGGCCTGTCCTGGCATTGGATGTTCGCGCTGCCGACGATCGCGATCATCGCGGCCACGGTGCTCGTGTCCCGACTGATGCCGCGTGACCCGCCGATCCGGTCGGACGCCAGGATCGACTGGCTCGGCGTGATTCTGCTGAGCTGCACGTTGCTCGCGCTCATGCTCGGGATCATGACGGTGACCCGCGCCGGGCTGCCACCACTCGCCGTCGGCGCCATCGCGGTGGCGGTGGCCGCCCTCGCGACCGGCTGGGTCGCCGTCGAGCGCCGGGCGGCCTCGCCCATGGTCGATCTGCGCATGCTGGCGACACCGGCCATGCGGAGCTCGTGCGTGCTCACCTTTCTCGTGACCGCCAGTTCCGGGATGGCGCTCTTTCTCGTGCCACAGCTGTTCTCGGTGTCGGCCCAGGGGTACGGATTCGGCGCCGACACGTCCGACATCGGCCTGTTCCTGATGCCCGGGGCCATAGCCGGGGTGGTGAGCGGGACCGTCGGCGGGATCGCCGCGCGGCGGTTCGGTCCGCGTGCCGTGGTCATCATGGGCGCCATCGTCGGGGCGGCGACCTTGTTCGCCCTGGCGTCGGCGCACGAGGCGGCCTGGCAGCTCGTCGTCGCGAAGGTGCTGATCGCGTTCGCCGCCGGCATCGGAAGCACGGCGTTGCTCGCCGCCACCGCCACCGCCGTCGATGCCAAGGACACCGGCATCGCCACCAGCCTGCTCGTGGTGACCCGCGTGGTCGGCATCGCCCTCGGTACCCAGGTTGCCGGCCTGATCCTCGCCGCCGGGACCGACCCGGTCTCGGGCCGTCCCGCCGAATCGGCGTTCGTCACCGGTTTCACCGTCGCCGGTGTCGTCGCCGCACTGTCGCTGCTCGTCGTTCGCGTCATGAAGAAAGGAACCCAGGCATGACGACCACTCCGAAGCGCGAGGTCCTGATCTCCGGGGCAGGCATCGCCGGACCTACGCTGGCGTATTGGCTTCACCGGTACGGATTCACCGTCACGGTGGTGGAGAAAGCGGGCACGCCGCGCGTCGGCGGCTATCCGATCGACGTACGCGGAACCGCGGTGGAAGTGGTCCGGCGGATGGGGATCCTGCCCCGGCTGCGGCAGGATCACATCGGCACACGGCGGTTCACCTTCCTCGACGCCGAGGGCGGCGAAGTGGCGTCGGTCCTCCCCCACGCCGTCGCCGGGAACGTCGAAGGACAAGACCTCGAAGTGGGTCGCGGAGATCTGATGACGGCCCTCCACACGACCGTCCGCGACGACGTGGAATTCCGGTTCGGCGACTCCATCGACACCCTCGACCAGGGCGCGAACCGGGTCGACGTCACCTTCCGCGGCGGCGACCGGCGCGCGTTCGACCTGGTGATCGGCGCCGACGGCATGCACTCGCGCACCAGGGAGATCGTCTTCGGCGCCGAAGAATGGTTCCACCGCTACCTCGGCTACTGCTTCGCCGTGTTCACCATGCCCAACACCTTCCGGCTCTCCCGCGAGCTCATGATGTGGAACACCCCCGGCAAGGCCGCGGCCCTCTACGCCACCGGCGGGGAAAACGACGACCTGCACGCCTTTCTGAACTTTCACCGGCCGGAACCGCCGGTCGGCGGTTTACGAGACCTTGTCGCCACGACCTTCGCCGGCACCGGCTGGGAGGTCCCCGGCATCGTCGACGCCATGCGCGAGGCCGATGACGTGTTCCAAGACACGGCGGGCCAGATACGGCTGCCCGGCTGGTCGAGCGGCCGGGTCGCGCTCGTCGGCGACGCCGCGTACGCACCGTCGTTCCTCACCGGACAAGGCACCAGTCTCGCGCTCGTCGGCGCCTACATGCTCGCCTACGCCCTGGCCACGAACCAGGACCACACCAAGGCTTTCGCCGCGTACGAACAAGACACCCGGGAATTCGTGACCATGAACCAGGCGCTGGTCGACAACGGCGGGGCCACGCTCTTCCCCGCCACGGCGCACGCCCTGGAGCGACGCAACGCCAAGCTACGCGACCTCGTCACCATGCCCGCCACGACAGCGCGACCGGCCTACTCGGCACTGACGCTGCCTGATCCGCTCGACCACTCACGCGCCCGTTCCGGCGGTGTCGCCATGTCCGCCTTCGGATTCCCAACGGGCTAGGGCGTTTTCCGGAGCGGGCCGGGCGCCGAACTCGTCAAGGAGCGCCTCCGGGCAGGCCACGCTGTTCTGCCCGGAGGCCGCCACCAGCACGCGCTCGGCGGCCACCGGATCCGCCTCCGGCGGGATGACCAGCAGAGTGAGCCGGTACATGTTCCCGCCGGTCACATGCACGACGTGCACGTTCTGCGAGTCGATTCCCTCCAGTTTGACCAGCCGGCCATGGAAAATCAGCTCGCGGACCGTGCCCGCCCAGGCCGACGGCTGGAACGCCACCCGCCACACCGGGCCGTTCCGGCCGTTGAGCGCCGTGGCGAGTTCGGGCACCTCGGTCGTCAGGTCGCGGGACCGGGGCCACCAGGCGCCGTCGACGAAACCGCTCTCGGAGTTGCGGGGTTTGAGTCTCAGCCGTTCGGCGGCATCCGGGGCGCGGGGGTCGGCACACACGTTCGGCTCCGGTCTCCGGCCGCGAGGGCCGGCGTCGGTGAAGAACCGAAGGTGACATCGGCCATTATCCGACGTGCGGAATACTCTCGGTTCTTTCATTGTACAGAGGAAATCGCGCGCGTTCGGTCAAGGCAAAGCGAGGCGGAAGATCTTGCGGACGACCGAGCCGAGTTGCTTCGACAGGGAACCGGTGTTGTAGGGCAGATCGTGCTTCTCACAGATCTCCCGCACCTCGGCCGCGATCCGCGGATAGCGGCGGGACGGGATGTCCGGGAACAGGTGGTGCTCGATCTGGTGGCTGAGATTCCCGGTCAGCAGGTGGAACAGCGGGCTTCCGGTGATGTTCGCGGAGCCGAGCATCTGGCGCAGGTACCACTGCCCCTTGCTCTCGTTCTCGCTCTCCTCCTCGGTGAACACCTCGGCGCCGTCGGGGAAATGGCCGCAGAAGATGATCGAGAAGGCCCAAAGGTTGCGGATCAGGTTCGCGCTGACGTTCGCCGCCAGCGTCACCGGGAACAGCGGGCCGGTCAGCGCCGGGAAGAGCAGGTAGTCCTTGCCCGCCTGCCGCCCCACCTTGCGCAGCATCGGGCCGAGCAACGGACGGATGTCCGCCCACGAACGGCGACCTTGCACGATCCGGTCCGCCTCGAGGTCGTGCAGCATGATCCCGTACTCGAAGAACAGCGCCTGCGCCGCCGCGTAGAGCGGATTGCCGAGGTAGTACGGATTCCATTTCTGGTCTTCGGTGATCCGGATGATGCCGTAACCGACGTCGCGATCCTTGTCGAGGATGTTGGTGTAGGTGTGGTGCATGAAGTTGTGCGAACGGCGCCATTGTTCGCTCGGGCAGACCATGTCCCATTCGAAGGTCCGCGAATTCAGCGTCGGATCCTTCATCCAGTCGTACTGACCGTGCAGGACGTTGTGCCCGATCTCCATGTTGTCCAAGATCTTCGACAACGACAGCGCGCCGACTCCGGCGATCCACGCCGGCGGAAACCAGCCCGCGAACAGGAGTATCCGGCCCGACACCTCACTGAGCCGCTGCACCGCGACGACCCGGCGGATGTAGTCGGCGTCGTCCGCGCCGAGGTCCGCCACCACCCGCTGGCGCAGCGAATCCAGTTCCTCGCCGATGATCTCCAGTTCCCGGGTGGTCATGGTCACGAGAGGTCTCCTTGCCCGGACTTCACCCGTGTGGCCAGCGAAGACATCCCGGCGTGCAACAGGCGGCCCGCCTGTCCCCTGGTCCAGCCGGTGTCCTCGGCGATGTCGGCGACCTTCCGATGCCGGATCACCGCTTCCCACACCGCGAACCGCTGGCGCGGCGGCAACAAGGCCAATTCGTCCAGCACCATCGCGTCGGCGAGGGCCTCGTCGAACACCTCGGCACCACGCCGCCGCCGGAGCCGGACGCGCAACTCCGCCGACCACGACGCCCGCGCACTTCTCGCCCCGGCCGTCCGGCCGGCCGAACGCCTGGACATCAGGCGGGTGCACAATTTCGCCGCCGAGGCGGGCGATCGGCCGGTCCGGCGGGCGACGAGGTAGACGAAAGTCAGCGCCCGGTCCTCCTCGGGCACCACCGTCCACCGCAGCCAGACCGGTTCTTCCACCGCCGCGGTCACAACAAGGCGGGGGTTCACGACAGGCACCGCTCTCGACTGGGAAGCACGCTCGGGCTCCTGGTCCGCCGACCGCGATGGCGATCGGCTTCAGTGGGGTGATCGACGCGAAGAGCGTGGTCTCGGCGCTTCCGGCGCGGGCATCGTCAGCGTACCCCCGCGGCCCTCCACCCGCGCGTTCCCCGGGACCGCGTCAGCGCCGGGAGAGAACGCGACGCGCCAGCCAACCTGCGTAGACGGCCAGTCCCGCGAACCCCGCCTTCCGGGTGGGGGCCGCCGCGATCGCGAGCCCGATGGCGAGTTCGGTGGCGCCGTTACGATAGGTCCAGTTGCGGACGTCGTCGGCGAAGGCCATCTTCGTCACCGGTTCGAACGCGGCCGGGGCGGCGAAGTGGGCGAGACCGGTCGCGGCGATGGTGAGGCCGAGGACCTGACCGGTGCTTGCGGACATGGGTTCCTTTCGTTGACGTTCAGTCGAGGACGCCGGCGCGGCGCCACAGACGGCGGCTCGGGCCGCCGATGAGACCGATCTCGGTGAAGTATTCGACGGCCTTCGCCGCCCACGACGCCTTCGTCCGGCGCCAGTGCGGGTTCGCGGCGGCGACTTGGCGGGCTTCGCGGGGGTCGAGTCCGACTGAGGTGTATGCCTTGGGGTGCAACAACTCCGACGTCGCCACGTACGCCATGCCCGCGATCGCCCAGCGGATCAGCTCGCGGCCGACTCGGCCGTGGCGGGCCCAGGCCCGGCCCAGTTCGTCCTTGGCGAAGCTGATGTGGCGCGCTTCCTCGATGACGTGGATGCGCGAGATCATCCGGATCATCGGTTGCAGGCTGGAGTCACGCATCATCTCGCGTTGCATGCCGTCGGCGAGTTCTTCGACGTAGATGGCTCCGGCGAACAGCAACGCCGGGCCGCAGACCGCGCCGAACACCTTGCCCGCCCGGTGCGCCGAGCGGCTGGGGCGGCGGACGACGCCACCGGTCTTCGCGATCGAGCGGGCGAACATGGTGCTGTGACGGCATTCGTCGGCGATCTCGGTGAGCGCGTACTGGGCGTTGTGCGTCGTCGGATCGCTGTTGTACACGTGGCGCACCAAGCCCTGCATCAGGATCAGCTCGAACCAGATCCCCGACGCCGCCGCGGCCGCGGCCTCCTGACGGCTCAGTTCGGCGCGCTGGGCCTCATCGAGCCGGTCCCACAACTCGGTGCCGTACAAGGAACATCGTTCCGGCGCCTTGCCGTAGGCGCCGTCGACCAACGGTGCCAGCCAATCGACGTCGACGTCCGGGTCGTAGGAAAGCCGCGCTGCAGAACGTTGCAGGCGCTCGGCGACCCGTTCGCTTTCGGTGTTCGCGGTCATGACGACCTCCTCGGGTCGGTGCTCTCCGGCAGCGGTCCGCCGCCGTCAGGGATGACCTGTCCGGAATCGCGGTAGGCCACCGCCTCGTGGAAACCGTCGCGTTCGGCGAACTCGCGGAACCAGCGGCCTTCCGGGGTGTGCCGGGTGATGCCGTCGAAGAACGTCGCGAGTGTCTGGGTGCCGGACAGGCCCATGTTGTCGTAGGCCTGGTTGATCATCAGCTTCTGCATCACCAGCTGGTTGGTCGGCACCCCGGCCATCCGATCGGCCAGTTCCTCGGTGGCGGCTTCCAGCTTCCCGGGTTCCACGGCGTCGAGCGCGAGTCCCCATTCCGCCGCGGTGGCGCCGTCGATGGTGTCGCCGGTGAGCAGCATCCGTTTCGCGCGCTGGGCGCCGACGTGGTAGACCCACATCGCGGTCGTCGGGCAGCCCCACACCCGCGCGGGCGGATAGCCGATGCGCGCGTCGGCCGCCATGAGCAGCACGTCGCACGAGAGCGCGATGTCGCTGCCGCCCGCGATCGCGTGCCCCTGTACCTGGCAGATCGTGGGTTTCAGCGACCGCCACAGACTGAAGAAGTCGTCAGTGTTGCGCTTCATCACCCGGTAGTCCTTGACCGGATCCCACACCGGTCCCTGGTTCCAGCGGCCTTCGGAGTCCTGCTCGGCGAACTGCTTGAGGTCGTACCCGGCGCAGAACGACCGTCCTTCGCCGCGCACCACGATCACCCGGACCTCGTCGTCCTCGTTCGCCCGTTCCACGGCCTGCCGGATCTCGCCGGGCATGACGTCGTTGATCGCGTTGAGCCGCTCTGGGCGGTTCAACGTCAGGTAGGCCTTTCGATCCGCGACGCGGTAGGTGAGCGTCTCAAACGCCATCGGAACCTCCCAGCGCGCGAAGGGTGAACGTGACCAGGTGCGGGATCGTGTCCGGGCCGCCGTCCCCGGCCAGGGGGCCGACCAGCATTTCCGCGCCCGCGCCGACCAGCGCGGCGGCGGTCGCTTCCGCGTCCTGCGGGGGCAGCAGTCCCCTGGCGACCCCGTCGGCGATGTTCCTGGCGATCACTTCGCGGAACGCGCGGCGGAACACCAGCCGCTCGGCCTCCACCACGGCGTCGACCGGTTCGGCCAGCAGGGCGTACGCCAGCCGCGGGGCCTTCAGCGCCCGGCCCGCGAAGGTCTCGATCACCGCGACCACCCGCTCCCGGACGTCGCCTCGGGACGCGGCGGCCTCGACGGCCGTGACCTCGCGGGAGACCACCTCGCGGAAGACCTCGACGACCAGATCGGCCTTGGAGGGGAACTGCCGGTACACACTTCCGGTGCCGACGCCCGCCTGCGCGGCGACCGCGGCCATCGAGCAGCTCGCGTAGCCGGTCTCGGCCAGCAACGCGATGGCGGCGGCGAGGATCTCCCCGCGCTGGGAGTCCAGCCTGGCCTGCGTCTTCGGAGTACGTCGGTACGGCACGCAAGGAGTGAAGCACGGATTCCGCACTTCAGCAACGGCCCGCAATTCGTCCTCTGGTTGCGGTCGTTGCGCGTGCAACTACCGCAACTAGAGGGCTACTTGCGGCAGGTCGCGTTGCGTTTGGTCGCGTTCTCAGAGGGGCCATGTCCCCAATGCGGCATTGGGGACACTGAGCGTCTCCAATGCCACATTGGGGACGCCTACGCTCCGCGACTGGCCTGGGCCGAAGGCGTCCTTCGCCACGTCAGATGCGGCGAAGGGAGCCCTCACCTCGCCACTGGCCGAGTCCACGGACACGGCATGACGGCCACCTGCCCGCAATTCGTCCTCTGGTTGCGGTCGTTGCGCGTGCAACTACCGCAACTAGAGGACTACTTGCGGCAGATGGCCGAGGGGCGCCGCAAGTCGACGCCCGGCCGTAAATCGCGTGACCGGTCGGAAACACGTTGCTAACGTCCGGCAGGCCAGGTGTTCCCTGATGAACGGAGAGCGGCGTGCGCCGAGCTGTCGAGTCCTCGAGTCGTACGGACCTTTCGACAGCCCTGGAGCCGTTCATCCATGGAACACCTGAACATCGGGATTCTCGCCCATGTCGACGCCGGTAAGACGAGCCTGACGGAGCGCCTGCTCCATCACACCGGTGCCATCGGCACCCTCGGCCGTGTGGACGCCGGGGACACCCGCACCGACACGATGGAACTGGAACGCCGTCGCGGCATCACGATCCGCTCGGCGGTCGTCTCCTTCCGCATCGGTGACCTGCGCGTCAACCTGATCGACACCCCGGGACACCCGGACTTCATCGCCGAGGTCGAGCGCGCGCTGCGGGTGCTCGACGGGGTCGTCCTCGTCGTTTCCGCCGTCGAGGGGGTGCAGGCGCAGACCCGGGTGCTGATGCGCGCGCTCGCCCGGCTGCGGATCCCCGTGGTGCTCTTCGCCAACAAGGTCGACCGGGCGGGCGCCCGCTACGACGGTCTCCTCACCGACCTCACCGACCTCACCGAGCGCCTCGGCGTCGCGTGCGTGCCGGTGTCCGAGGTCGACGGGCTCGGCACCTCGGCCGCGAAGGTCCGGCAGCGGCCTGTCGCGCCGTCGGCCGGGCTGGCCGAACAGCTGGCCGAGCACAGTGACGCCTTCCTGACCGCGTATCTCGAGGACACCTTGGCGGCCGAGGACTACCGGGCCGAGGTCGTCCGCCAGACCCAGCTCGGCGTCGTCTCACCGGTCTTCTTCGGTTCCGCGCGCAGCGGCGAAGGGATCGCCGAGCTGACCTCCGGCATCCGCGAATTCCTTGCCGGGGCGGGGAAACCCGCACCGGACGACCGCTTGCGCGCCGCCGTGTTCAAGATCGAACGCGGCCGCGCGCACGAGAAGATCGCCTACCTCCGCGTGTTCTCCGGCGAGATCGGCGCGCGGGACCACGTCCTGTTCCATCGCGGGACGGTCACGGCCGAAGCGAAGGTGAGCGCGGTACGCGTCTTCGAACTCGGCGACGACACCGTCGAGGCCCGCGCGCGGGCCGGGCAGATCGCCAAGGTCACCGGGCTCAAGGAGATCCGGATCGGCGACCGCGTCGGCATCCCCGATTTCGACGGCGTCGCCGCGCAGTTTCCGCCGCCCGCCTTGGAAACCGTGGTCAAGCCGACCCGGCCCGCGGAGACGCCGTCGGTGTTCGCCGCGCTCCAAGAGCTGGCGGAACAGGATCCGCTGATCACCGTCCGGCAGGACGACGAGACACGACAGCTCTCCGTACGGCTCTACGGGGAAGTCCAGAAGGAGATCATCGCGGAGACGCTCGCCGCGCAGCACGGCCTCGACGTCGAATTCGGCCTCACGCGGACGATCTGCGTCGAACGGCCGATCGGCACGGGGTCCTCCGTATGGCTGATCACGGAGAAGCGGAATCCGCACTTCGCGACGCTCGGGCTGCGTGTCGGGCCCGGCGTCCCCGGCTCGGGGCTGACCTTCGGCCTCGACGTCGAACTCGGTTCCCTGCCCCTCGCCTTCCACAAGGCCATCGAGGAGACCGTCGAGGCGACGCTGCGGCGGGGCCGGGAGGTGATCGACTGCGTGGTGACCGTCACCCACACCGGGTATTTCAGCCCGGTCAGCGCGGCGGGTGACTTCCGCAAGGTCGCGCCGCTCGTGCTGGAGGAGGCGCTCCGGGAGGCGGGGACCGAAGTGCTCGAACCGGTGACCCGCGTCGAGGTGGAACTGCCCGCCGATTCGGTGAACGCGACGCTGTCCAGGCTGGTCGAGCTCGGCGGGGCCGTCACCGGCTCGGTACCGCGTGGCGACCGGGCCGAACTGACCGGCACGCTGCCTGCCGGGCAGGTGACCCGGTTCGAACAGCAACTGCCGGGGCTCACGCACGGTGAGGGCCTGCTGACCACCGAACCGGCGGGCCACCGTCCGAGGGTTACCCCGAATCGGCCAATGTCCGGCTAGCCGGAACGAGTACGTTTTGGGGAGGCCGGTCCGACCGGACCGGCCGCGGGAAAGGGACACGATGGATCAGTTTCGCGACACCGCGTCGGCGTTGCGGGAGCTCACGGAGTCGATGAGGCTCGACGAACCCCGTGACGACCTGCTGGAGCGGGTGGCGAAGAAGGTGGTCGGCATGCTGCCGGGCGCGGACGCCGCCACGGTCACGCTGTATTCCGACAACGAGCCGAGCACCGTCGCCGCCACCGACGAGTCCCTGCTTCCCCTGGACAAGGCGCAGTACAGCGCGGACGAGGGTCCCTGCCTGAAGGCCACCAAGAGCGGGACGATCGTCCGGACCCGGCTGGAGACGGCGGCCGGACGCTGGCCGGATTTCGCGGCCGCCGCCGAACAGCTCGGCGTGCGGACCGCGCTGGCCTGCCCGCTGTTCGTCCCCGACGAATCACACTTCAACCGGCGCGAAACCGAGCCGCTGGCGGGCGCGCTCAACGTCTGGAGCTTCGAGGAGAACGCCTTCGACCCGGTCGAGGCGGCCCTGGTCGCGATGTTCACTTCGGCGATCTCGGCGATCATCCTGACCGCGTCCCGCTGGGCCGCCGCCGAAAAACAGGCGGAGACCCTGGTCGCCGCGTTGGAGACCAGGGACGCCATCGCCACCGCGAAGGGCATCGTGATGGCACGTCTGGAACTGAACGCCGAGGAAGCCTTCCGCTGGCTCACCGAGGCGTCGCAGCACACGAACCGCAAGATCCGGGAGATCTCGGTGCTGATCGCCGAAGACCCGGGAGCGGTCTTCGGCCGCTAGGCGAGGGCTTCCGGCTTGCCAGACGCTTTCAGTTCGCTGCTGCCTGGCGATTTCGCGTGACTGGACGGCGAACACACGTGTTTGAGCGGCGATCTCGCGTGCTTGAGCGGAGAACACGCGTGACTGGGCGGAGATCACGCGACGGAAGCCAGTTGCAGGTGTGTTCTCCGCCCGATCACGCGTGTTCTCCGTCCAGTCACGCGAGATCGCCGTCCAGCCACGTGTGGACCTTCGGACTCAGGCGAGCGAGATCCGGCGGTTCTCCCGCGAGGACTCGAGGCCGGCTTCCGCGAGCCGGATGCCGCGCACGCCAGCCATGAAGTCGTACGGATGCGGCGCGTCCTCGACGACGTGACGGATGAACTGCTCCCACTGGGCGCGGAAACCGTTGCCGAAGTCCTCGTTGTCCGGCACTTCCTGCCACTGCGCGCGGTACGACCGGGTCTCGGCCAGATCCGGGTTCCACACCGGCTTCGGAGTGGCCTCCCTCGGCTGGACGACGCACTTGTGCAAGCCCGCGACCGCGCTGCCGCGCGTGCCGTCGACCTGGAACTCCACCAATTCGTCACGGTGCACCCGCACGCACCAGGACGAGTTGAGCTGCGCGATGACTCCGCCTTCGAGCTCGAAGATCGCGTACGCGGCGTCGTCGGCCGTGGCGGCGTACCGCTCGCCCTTCTCGTCGACGCGCTCCGGGATGTGGGTGACGGCCTTCGCGGTCACGGCGTTGACGGCGCCGAAGAGGTTCTCCAGCACGTAGTTCCAGTGGCAGAACATGTCGACGACGATGCCGCCGCCGTCTTCGGCGCGGTAGTTCCAGCTCGGCCGCTGCGCCGCCTGCCAGTCGCCCTCGAAGACCCAGTACCCGAACTCGCCCCGCACGGAGAGGATCTGGCCGAAGAAGCCGCTGTCGATCAGCCGCTTCAGCTTGAGCAGGCCGGGGAGGTACAGCTTGTCGTGGACGACGCCGTTCTTGACCCCGGCCGCCTCCGCGTGCCGCGCCAGGGCGAGCGCGCCCTCGACCGACTCCGCCACCGGCTTTTCGGTGTAGATGTGCTTGCCCGCGTCGATGGCGCGGACGATCGACTTCTCCCGGACGGCGGTCAGCTGCGCGTCGAAGTAGAGCGGGAGGTCGTCGTCGCCGAGTGCGGCGTCGAGGTCGGTGGTCCAGCGGGTCAGCCCGTGCCGCTTGGCGATCTCTTCGAGCTTGTCGGCGTTGCGCCCCACCAGGACCGGCTCCAGCTGGACCCGCGACCCGTCGGCCAGCTCGACCCCGCCCGCCTCGTTGATCGCCAGCACCGAGCGCACCAGGTGCTGCCGGTAGCCCATCCGCCCGGTGACGCCGTTCATCACGACGCCGAGTTTCCGCGTGGTCATCCGTTCTCCTTTGAAAGCGCTTTCCCACGCCCATCCTGAAAGCGCTTTCTCGCCGTGTCAAGGCCAAAGAGAGTTGAAGGGGACTTTCCCCACATGAGACGCGGCGAAGGGAGCTTTCCCCGCGTCTGATGCGGGGAAAGCTCCCTTCAGCTCAACGACGAGCGCGGACGGCGTCGAGGTACTCGGTGATGGCATCCCGATTGCGGAGCAGGCATTCGGCCCGCCGGGTCATCCGGTCTCGTTCGGTCTCCAGGGTTTCGAGCATCTCCCTGGTCGCGTCCGGGAAGTAGATCTGCCGGGGCTTGTCGAGGCACGGCAGGATCTGCTTGATGATCCGGGTCGGCAGCCCGGCGTCGAGCAGGCCCCGGACCTGGATGACCCGGTCGACCGACGACTCGTCGTAGTCCCGGTAGCCGTTGGCCCGCCGTTCCGAGATGATGAGACCCTGTTCCTCGTAGTACCGCAGCAAACGGCGCGACGTCCCCGTCCGCTCCGAAAGCTCACCGATCCGCATGTGCGCCACCTCACTCCGCCCGGCTTGACCTTCACATCTATGTGATGGTTCGAGCATACGGACATGACTCCGAAACTCCCGCTCGGCGCGCTGCTCGCGCTGACCACGGCGGCGTTCGTCACCGTCCTCACCGAAGCCCTGCCCGCCGGGGTGCTGCCCGCGATGAGCGCCGGTCTCGGCGTCGGCGAAGCGGCGACCGGCCAGCTGGTGACGGTGTACGCGATCGGCACCGCGCTCACCGCGATCCCCCTGTCCGCCGCGACGGCGGGCTGGCGCCGCAAACGTTTGCTTCTGGCCGGGGTGGCCGGTTTCGCCGTCGCCAACACGGTCACGGCGCTGTCCACGAACTACCCCCTGACCCTCGGCGCGCGGTTCGTCGCCGGGATCGCGGCGGGCGTGGTCTGGGCACTATTGACCGGTTACGCCCGGCGAATGGCGCCGGAACCGGTGCAGGGCAAGGCGATCGCCGTGGTGATGACCGGCATCCCGCTCGCGCTTTCGCTCGGCATCCCCGCCGGAACGTTCCTGGGCAACCTCTTCGGCTGGCAGGTGACGTTCTCGCTCATGTCGGCGATCGCGCTCGGCCTGCTCGGCTGGATCACACTCGCCGTCCCCGACTTCCCAGGGCAGGACAAGGGCGGCAGGCTCCCGGTGCGCAGGACCCTCGCCGTGCCCGGCGTGGCCGCGGTCCTGTTCGTCACGCTGACCTTCGTGCTGGCGCACAACATCCTCTACACCTACATCGCCACCTTCCTCGAACACGTCTCGATGGGCGGCGAGGTCGACCGGATCCTCCTGGTGTTCGGCCTGGCGTCGATGGTCAGCATCTGGGTCGTCGGCATCCGCATCGACCGGCGGCTGCGTTCCTTGACCGTCACCGGCACCGTCCTCGTCGCCGTCGGCGCGACGATTTTGGCTCTGCTGGGTGAAAGTCCGGCGCTGGTCTACGTCGCGGCGACGCTGTGGGGGCTCGGCTGGGGCGGCATCCCGACGCTGCTGCAAACCGCCGCCGCGCAAGCGGGCGACAAGGGCGGCGTGGCGGATATCGCGCAGGCCATGCTGGTCACCCTGTGGAACGCCGCGATGGCGGGCGGCGGGATCGCCGGTGGCGTCCTCCTCGCGGGTTTCGGCGCCGAGTCGTTCCCCTGGACCGTTCTGGTCTTGCTCCTGCCGACGCTCGCCGTGGTGCTGCTGGCGCGACGGCACGGGTTCACAGCGGCAGTTCCGGATGACTCCGGATCGCCTCGAGAACCAGGTCGACAGCGGCGCGAGGCGCGGACCCGCGCCTGATCGCGGCGGTGATGGACCGGGTGACCGGCGTCGCGAGCTCGCGGGTGGCGACGCGGTACCGCTTGTCGACGGCGAGGCCGGGCAGGAGCGCGATCGCGTGCCCGGCCTCGACGTGCTGCAAGGTCATCATGTAGTTGCTGAACCGGGCGACCACGCGGGGCTCGAAGCCGGCTTCGCGGCAGAGCCGGGTGGCGAGGTTCGCCATGTACGACTGGGGGATGTCGAACGCCCAAGGCTCGCTCGCGTACGCGGCGAGGTCGGCGGGGCCCCGGCCCGCGGCCGGATGGCCGGGCGGGACGACGAGCACGACCGGGTCGGTGGCGAGCGGTACCAGGTCGATGTCCGGGCCCAGCGGCTGCTCGACGAAGTCCGTGGTGGTGATGATGACGTCGGCGTCGCCGACGCGGAGCGCGGGCATGCTCACATGCGGTTCGAGTTCGAGCAGTTCGAGGTGCAACTGCGGATGCGAGCGGGCCAGCCGGGTCACCGCGGGGACCGCGATGGTGTGGATCGCGCTCTGGAAGGCGCCGAGGCGCACGAGCCCCGTCGGCGCCTCGCCGAGGCTGCGCAACTCGGCCTCGACGGTGTCCATGTGATCGAGGATCGCTCTCGCGCGGCGGGCCAGCAACCGCCCGGCCGGGGTCAGCCGGACCCGGCGGCCGGTGCGTTCCAGCAGGTGCGTGCGCGTCTCGGCCTCGAGGACCGCGAGCTGCTGGGACACGCTCGAAGCGCTCAGGTTGGCCGCCTTCGCGACCGCGCGGACCGTGCCGAGGGTGTCCAGCCGGCTCAGCAGGCTGAGCCTCCAAGGGTTGAGCATCAGGCCATTGTTGTACGGATCAGGCGAACAGCACAGCCAGAATTGTGAGATGGACGTGTCGCTCGGCTCCGCTTTACCGTCGAGGCATGGCTGCTCCGACCACTGACCTGTCCACCGCCGACCGTTTCTGGGCCGACGCCGACCGGCACCTCGTGCGCTACGCCGGGGCCGGTGACTTCACCCGCGAGATCATCGACCACGCCGCCGGGAGCTACCTGTTCACCGAGTCCGGGCGACGGATCCTCGACTTCACGTCCGGGCAGATGAGCGCGATCCTCGGGCATTCGCATCCCGAGATCGTCGACACCGTGCGGCGGCAGATCGGCTCCCTCGACCACCTGTTCAGCGGGATGCTGAGCCGTCCCGTCGTCGACCTCGCGCGGCGGCTGGCCGAGACTTTGCCGTCACCGCTGGAAAAAGCGTTGCTGCTGACCACCGGGGCGGAGTCGAACGAGGCCGCGATCCGGATGGCGAAACTGGTGACGGGCAAGCACGAGATCGTGTCGTTCGCCCGGTCGTGGCACGGGATGACGCACGCGGCGGCGAGCGCGACCTACAGCGCGGGCCGCAAGGGTTACGGCCCGTCCGCGCCCGGCAACTTCGCCATTCCCGCGCCGAATTCCTATCGGCCGGACTTCCTCACCGCCGAAGGAGAACTGGACTGGAGGCGGCAGCTGGACTTCGGGTTCGAGATGATCGACGCCCAGTCCGTCGGCAGTCTCGCGGCGTGCGTCGTCGAACCGATCCTCAGCTCGGGTGGGATCATTGAGCCGCCGCCAGGGTATTTCGCCGCCCTGCGGGAGAAATGCCGCGAACGCGGAATGCTGCTGATCCTCGACGAGGCGCAGACCGGCTTGTGCCGCACGGGGAACTGGTACGCCTTCGAACGCGACGGCGTCGTCCCCGACATCCTAACCCTGTCCAAGACGCTGGGTGCCGGCCTGCCCCTGGCGGCGGTGATCACGAGCGCGGAGATCGAGCAGGAAGCGCACGACCGCGGCTACCTGTTCTTCACCACGCACGTCGCCGACCCGCTGGTGGCGGCGGTCGGGAACACCGTGCTCGACGTCCTCACCCGCGAACGCCTCGACGAACGCGCCACCGAACTGGGCGCCTTCCTCCGCCGCGGCCTCGACGACCTCGCCGTCCGTCATCCCGTCGTCGGCGACATCCGCGGACGTGGCCTGCTGGTCGGCGTGGAACTCGTCGTGGACCGTGCCACCAAGCAGAGCTCCGACGAACTGGGCGCGCTGGTCACCCGGCGCTGTCTCGAGCTGGGGCTGCACATGAACATCGTGCAGTTGCCGGGGATGGGCGGGGTTTTCCGGATCGCTCCCCCACTGACCGCGACGGAGAGCGAATTGGCGGAAGGACTGGGGATTCTGGACGAGGCGATCACAGACGCCTGCGCGCGGTTCGGCGGATGATTTGTCGTCACATTCGTAACGTCTTCATATCCGTGCATGAATTACGGTTTCACTCTTCCCTGCCCGGAGCTAACCGTGACCTGATCTTAGGCCAAATCGGTTAACACGAATCGGCGACGTCTCGGTCCCTGCCGGATTTCCTGCGGTTACGCCATCGGCTGTCTATAGTCGACGCTCATCAGCGGGCGCGGTCGAATCGGGGAGCCGCGCGGGGAGGGGGGCCGATGCCTGCCGGCATACCCCGCATATCTGGTTTGGGCTCGATTACCGGAGGATTGGTCGAAGAACTGCTCACTCGCCCGAAAGGGCAAAGCCGGGCCTTGCCCATCGTGGTCGCGCTCGGCGCCCGAGGTACCGGTAAGTCGGCGTTACTGGACTCGATCGCCGAGCGCTGCGAGGAAATTCCGCACGCCTATCTCGATTTCGAACGGCACGAACGGGAGAACATCCAGCCACGGGAGCTGCTCGCGAATCTCGCGTTCGACCTCGGCAGGCACCGGAAACAGTTCGGCCGGTTGGCGTTTCCCCGGTTGTGGCTGTGCATGCTCGTACTGAGCGCGCCGGTGGAACTGCGTGACCGCCGGGCCGCGCTGCGCAAGATCCGCGAACTGCTGGTGGAGAACCAGCCGCTCGAACAGAACCGGGAGACGATCGTCGACGTGGTGCGCCTCGTCGGCGGGGTCGCTCCGGCCGGCGGGTTCAAAGGCTGGTCCGAGGCCACGGACCTGCTGCTGCGCGGACTCGGCTGGTACAACAGGCGACGGCTGCTCGGCAAGATCAAGGCGCTGCCTGCCAACACCGGCAACCACGAGGACTTCCTCATCGAGATCGCCAAGCACTCACGGGGCGACGACGAGGACCGCGCCGCCGTCGACGGCATCTTCTGCGACGCCTTCCTCACCGATCTGCGCCTGGCGTATCAGGGCGTCAACCGGTCCCGCCGCACGCTCAACAGCGTGGTCCTGCTGGACAACGCGCACACCCCGGGCGGTCAGGTCTTCCTGCGGGCCTTGACGGAGGCGCGGCATCGCTCCGGTGGGGAGCCGGATCCGCTGGTGGTGATCGCCACCAGCCGCCGCTGGAATCCGGACTGGAACGAGAGCTGGTCGCTGCTGACCCCGCAGCGGGGTGCGCCGCGACGAAGACGGCCGAGCGGTCACCGGACGGACGGGCTTCCGGCGCCGTCGCCGCGGCAACCGTACGATGTGGAATCCGACTGGACGGCGGGCCAGGACCCACGCTGGTATCCGTGGTATCTCCTCGAACTCGGCACGCTTTCCGAGGACGACGTGGTGGATATCGTCGCCCGTGGCGACATTCACCCGACGTCCAGGCTGCCGCGGTTCCTGTACCGGCTCACCGACGGGCACCCCGGTGCCGTCGCGACCCTCTTCGGCGCGTCGGCGCAGCTCTACGATTCCCGTGACCCCGCGGTCCTGCGCACCTCCTTGCGGACCGGCGTCACGGCCGAAGACGGCGCCGAGACGACCTTGCTCGCCGCGGCGCAGTCCTATCTGCTGCAAGACCTTCCGGTGCCGAGCAGGCAGGACCTCGTCACGGCGAGCGCCGCGCGCGACGTGGAAACGCTGTTCCACAAGAACATCGTCGACCTGCGCAACGCCACCGAGGAAGGCGCGCTGTTCAAGGAGCTCGGCGATCTCCTGTGGCTGCGAGCGGAACCCGGCGAGGAACTCCAGTATGTCCTGCATCCCTGGTTGCGCCGAATCCTGTTGCAGGAACTGGCTTCTCGCGCCGATCATCACCCGCTGAACTGGGAGCGGGTGCACACCCGGTGCCGCGACTTCTACGAGAAACACGGCCAAACCGTGGCGGCGCGCTATCACGATCTGGCGCTGGAGAACGTCGACGCGGTGGTCACGCACCTGAGCAAACCGTTCGCCGATGACCAGGTGGAGTTCGACGTGGCGGCCGCCGAGGCGTGGCTCGCCGAACTCGACGTCATCACCTCGGCGCCCAACCGGCTGGACCCGGCCGTCGCGCCGTACGAACAACTGGAGGCGCACGCCGGGAACGCCGACGGCGAATTGGAGACCACCCTGTCCTGGCTGGTGGTCGCGCTGTGGATCGCGGCGGATCCGCTCGGGGACCCTGGCGAGACGGTGAATTCGACCATCGAAGGCGGTTTCCACCAGTTGGCGCACGGCCGGGGACGGGGATCCATCCTGTTGCACGAGAGGGCGGAGAGATACCGATGACCGCACGGAGCGAGCGGATCAGACCACCACGGCCGACGTGGTCGAAGTGGCTGATGGCAGGCGGGGGTGTGCTCCTGCTCGTCGCCGCACTCGTGGTCGTGTTCGTCGTCGTCCCGGCGATCGACGAAGCCGGGCGCAGCTGCGCCGACGGGGTGGAAAAACGCGGTGAGCACGCCGAATGCGTCGGCGTCACGGACGGAAGCTACGTGTTCTCCCCGGAACTGTCCGGAGTGGAGGACCACATCCGCAAGGAGAACGAATCGGTCGCCGCCTCGGGCAAACCGTCGGTGACGATCGCGGTCATGCTGCCGATGACCTTGGTGGAGAACGACATCCTGTCCGCCGAGTGGGTGCGGCATCAGATCCAGGGCGCCTACATCGCGCAACGCCGGGCGAACACCACCACTTCCTGGGGCAGTCTCCCGCTGATCCGGTTGCTGCTGGCCAATCCCGGCAGCAGGCTGACCCAGTGGGAACCCGTGGTGGACGACCTCGTCGGCCGCGTGGAACGCGAACGCCTCGTCGCCGTCACCGGGATCGGGCTGAGTCTCGGCTCGGCACGCGACGCCATCGAACGGTTGTCACAGCACAAGATCCCGGTCGTCGCCTCACCCGTGGCCGCCGACGAGTTCTCCGAGATCCCCGGTTTCCTGCGGGTGTCCCCGACGAGTTCCACCTACGGCATGGCCGCGGCGGGCTACGTCCGCCAGACCGCGCACACGGCGACGCTGGTGCAGGACGCCAACCCGGGCGATCTGTACCCGAAGACGCTCGCGAAGGCGTTCACCGAGAAGTTCGCGGACGACACCCACCGGATGGTCGGGCGCACCGAGGTGTACGACTCCAGCTTGCCGGGGATCGAGAACACGTTCCTGCAGATGATGCCGAACATCTGTGGCAACGAAGCGGAAGTCGTGTACTTCGCCGGTCGCGAAAACCATCTCTCCTCCTTCGTCGCGGGACTGGCGCAACGCCCGTGCCTCGGCAGGCCCATCACGGTCCTGACCGGTGATCTGGCGCTGGTCGGCCCGCCGAGCGCGGAAATGCGCCGGGGACTGGAGTCCAAGGTGACCGTGCTGGGTCCCGGACTGGCCCACCCCAGCGCGTGGACCACCGAACCGGGGGTGTTCAACCCCGCGGCGGTCGCGAGTTTCCAGGAAGACGGCTGTACCGAATGCTTTCGCGCGGTGTTCCCGAAGGAACGGCTGGACGACGGCATCGCGATCCTCTCCCACGACGCCGTCCTCACCGTGGTGTGGGCGATCCGCGGCATCCCGAGGACCGCGCCCGCCCAGGTGACCGCGCAGGACGTGCTCCAGTCCAAGAACCGCTTACACGGCAAGCTCGCGGTCCCCGGCGCGAGCGGCATGATCTCCTTCGACGACAAAGGGGACCCGGTGAACAAGACGGTGCCGATCCTGCGGGTGCGCGTGGACGACACCCCCGAGTACGTCCAGCTCTCGACTCCGGCCGGGTGAGCCTTACCCTCCCAAGTACAGGAAGGCCCCCTTCCTTGCGCTAGGCGCAAGGAAGGGGGCCTTCCTGTACTTCAGGTGACCGGCGCCAGTAGGCGACCGACGCTCAGACTCGCGCGCTCTCCGGACTGCGCGACAACAGGAACGCCGCGATCCCGGCCGGGAAGAACATGAGCACGCCGTAGATCCCGGCGGGAACGGCCATCTTCTCGTCACCGAGCACCGAGATCGCCACGGCGATGGCGAGAGTGGCGTTGTGCACGCCGATCTCCATGGCGGACGCGATCGACTGCCCGCGGTCCACCCGGAACAGGCGCGGCACGTAGTACCCGATCGCGAGGCTGAGCACGGACAGCGCCAGCGCCACCGGCCCGAGCGTGCCGATGTTGTCCAGCAGGGTCTGGATCTCCTGCGCGATCGCGGCCGCGATCACCAGCACGAGCACCACGGCGGAGCCGATCTTGACCGGTTTGCGCATCCGTTCGGCCCAGTGGGTGAACCGGCTCCGCACCGCCATCCCGATCACGACCGGGATCAGCACGATCGCGAACACCTGCACGAACTTCGCGGGCTGGAGCCCGACCGAGGCGCCGCCGTCGAGGAACCCGGCCATCGACAGGCCCACCACCAGCGGCAGGGTGAACACGGCCAGCACGGAGTTGATCGCCGTGAGGGTGACGTTGAGGGCGACGTCACCGCCGGCGAGGTGACTGAACAGGTTCGCCGACGTCCCACCGGGTGACGCGACGAGCAGCATCATCCCGACCGCGAGCACCCCGTCGAGGCCGAACAGCAGGATGAGGCCGAGGCAGATGGCCGGCAGCACGATCATCTGGCACACCAGCGCGATCACGGCCGCCTTGGGGTATTTCAGCACCCGCGTGAAGTCGCCGACGGTCAGGGTCAGTCCCAATCCGAACATGACCAGTGCCAGCGCTATCGGCAGGAGAACCGAGAACATCGCCGAACCCATCGAAGGGCCTCCGTCCGATATGCCGTTTTCAGATCGGCAATCGTGTCAAGCGGCGACAACCCGGTCAAGGCACCGAAACCCAGACGTGACCCCACTTGACTTTTCCGAGAGCAGTGCTCACTATGATTACAAGCTCTAACGGACACGACAAGCAATCAGGGAGATCGAGATGAGCACGCTGACCGAGGTCGTACTGCCGGGCAAGGTCGAGCCGGAAGGCCTGGAGCTGCGGGAACGCCCGCTGCCCGCGCCCGGCCCCGGCCAGGTCGTGATCGCGATGGAGGCGACCGGAGTCTCCTTCGCCGAACAGCAGATGCGCCGCGGCAAGTACTACGACCAGCCGCCCTTCCCTTTCGTCCCCGGCTACGACCTCGTCGGCACGGTGCTGACGACCGGTGACGGGGTCGACCCCGCGCTCGCCGGCCGCCGGATCGCCGCGCTGACGAAGGTCGGCGGCTGGGCCAGCCACGTGGTCCTCGACGCCGCCGACATCGTCGAGGTCCCGGACGGCGTCGGCGCCGAGGAGGCCGAGACCGCGGTGGTCAACGGCATCACCGCCTGGCAGATGCTGCACCGCAAGGCCAAGGTCCGCGCCGGGCAGACGATCCTGGTCCACGGCGCGAACGGCGGCGTCGGCTCGCTGCTGGTCCAGCTCGCCACGCAGGCGGGCGTGCAGGTGATCGGCACGGCGTCGAAACGGCACCACGAAGCGTTGCGGCGCTGGGGAGTCATGCCGATCGACTACCGCACCGAGGACATCTCCGCCCGTGTCCGCGAGCTCGCGCCGGAGGGTGTCGACGCCGTCTTCGACCACGTCGGCGGTGCCAGCGTGCCCGCGTCGTGGAAGCTGCTCGCCCGCGGCGGCACGCTCGTCTCCTACGGCAGCGCCGCGACCCGTGACGACGAGGGCTCCAAGCAGTTGCCCGTGCTCAAGATCCTCGCCCGCGTGATGCTGTGGAACAGCCTGCCCAACGGCCGCAGCGCGTACTTCTTCAACGTCTGGGCAGGGCGTTCCTTCGCCAAGAACCGCTTCCGCGCCCGCCTGCGCGCCGATCTCACCCAGGTTTTCGCGGCGTTGAAGGACGGCGCGATCACCGCCCAGGTCGCGGCGCGGCTGCCGCTGAGCCGGGTCGCGGAAGCGATGCGGCTGGCCGAATCCGGGACGGTCGCGGGCAAGGTGGTGCTCACGCCGTAAGAGTTCGGTAACGCGTTTCGGGCGCCGCACGCGGTTGAATGAAGTCATGAAACGCAAGCGGGTGCTCGCCGTCGTGGCGGTCGGACTGGTGGTGGCGGTGGCCGCGGGCCTCTCTTGGTTCCAGCCGTGGAAGCTCTGGGTGAACGAAACCGTGCAGGAAGCCCTGCCAGTCGCCCAGACCTCCGCTCCGGTCTCCGAAAGTGCCGCGCCCGCACCGAAAGAACCCGCGATCGTGGCGACCGGCGAGCTGATCAGCCACGAACACACGACCAGCGGCGGCGTCCGGATCCTGCGCGCGGCCGACGGATCGCTGGTGCTGCGCCTGGAGAACCTCGACACGAGCAACGGCCCGGATCTGCGGGTCTGGCTCACCGACGCGCCGGTCATCCCCGGCAAGGACGGCTGGTTCGTCTTCGACGACGGCGCGCACGTGAGCGCCGGGAAACTCAAGGGCAACAAGGGAAGTCAGAACTACACCCTGCCGGCCGGCACCGATCTGGCGCGCTATTCGAGCGTGACCATCTGGTGCGATCGGTTCGACGTCTCCTTCGGCGCGGCCGAGTTGACCAAGGTTTAGGCCACGAGCCGGTCCACCGCGTACTCCATCTCCGCGCGGACGGCACGCAGATCGATGCCACCGGGATCGATGATCGCGGCCACCGCGATCCCCCTCAGCTGCCCCACCAGCGCCGCCGCGTACGCGTCGGGGTCACGGACACCGGCGATGGAGCCGTCCGAGATCCCGGCGGCGACGGTCTGCGCGATGGCGAACCGGTACCGGCGATCGGCCTCGGTCATCGCCGACCGCACGGCCGGATCTCCGACGGTCGCGTCCGTCCACAACACCACGAAGGCCCGGTTCAGCGGCGGCATGTCGGTGAGCAGCTCGAAGAAGATGTCCAGCAGCGCGCGCAGCATGTCCATCGGACTGGGCGTGAGCCCGCCGGTCCTGGTGGCGACGGCGGCACTGAAGACGTCGGCGAACTTCTCCGCCGCGAACTCGACGAGCCGCTGCACCAGCGTCTCCTTCGAGCCGAACAGCTGGTAGACGACGCCGCTGGGATAGCCGGTCCTGGCGCAGATCATGCCGATCTTGAGCCGGGCGAAGCCGGTCTCGCCGACGAGGCGGGCGGCGGCGTCGAGAATCCGCGTCCTGGCGACCTCCTGGTCGCGCTGGACCTGGCGCTCCTCCGCAGACGGGTCCACGCCGCGATCCTCCCATGACTTCCGGTTCGTCACCTGTCGACGCGGCGTACGATTCCGGGCATGAAGATCGCCTTCGCGGCCGACGACCGGAACGCCACCACGGACGCCGTCCGGGCCTTCCTCGCCGAGGCCGGTCACGAGGTGATCCTCCCGGCGACGTCGGACGACTGGCCGGAACTCGGCGCGGCGGTGGGCAAGGCGGTCA
Source organism: Amycolatopsis sp. cmx-11-12 (assembly GCF_046269425.1). Taxonomy (NCBI): domain Bacteria; kingdom Bacillati; phylum Actinomycetota; class Actinomycetes; order Pseudonocardiales; family Pseudonocardiaceae; genus Amycolatopsis; species Amycolatopsis sp. cmx-11-12. The sequence goes on from NZ_JADNQM010000050.1 coordinate 47,242, forward strand.
CCGACGGCGAGGCCGACTTCGGCGTGGTGATGTGCTGGACCGGGACCGGCACGGCCATCGCGGCCAACAAGGTCCCCGGCGTCCGCGCGGCGCTGGCCTGGGACACCTGGATCGCCGCGGGCGCGCGCAAGTGGAACGACGCCAACGTGCTGGCACTGAGCCTCAAACGGCTCTCCCCCGACGTGGCCGTCGAAATCACCGAGGTCTTCCTTTCCGGTATCGCGCCGGACGCGGACGAATCGGCGAATATCGCCCGGCTCGGCGAATTGGACGAGCCTCGTCGGTGAACCACACCGAACCTGTGAACGGTTAACGCTGTCGAACGTATTAGGCCGTTCGCAGGAAAATCACCACTCTGCGTAGTGATGCTTCCCATATTGGTCCAGACCACGTAGCGTCTCCGGCAACAAAGCGTTTCCGCATGGAGGTGGTCGATGAAGACGCATCCCCGCCTGCCCGGCCTCGGCCGCGGCAACGCGATGTCGCCGATTTCCCATTGAGGAAATCCTCTCCAAGATCATTTCCCTGCACCGGGTTGTAAGGAGTGAAATGTCGAGAAAAAGATGGCATCTGATCGGTCTGTTCACGGCCGTCGCGGCGCTGGCTGTCGGTCTGGTGACCGTCCCGGCCAGCGCGGCGGGCGGGGTCGGAGCCTCGCTCACCAAGGGGTCGGACTGGGGCTCCGGCTGGGAAGGCAAGTACACGATCAGCAATAAGTCGGGTTCAAGCCTCAGTTCCTGGACGCTCGAGTTCGACCTGGCGGCCGGGCACTCCATCGCCTCGCTGTGGGACGGCAGCTACACCGTCTCCGGCCAGCACGTGACCGTCAAGAACACCTGGAACGGCAACGTTTCCAACGGCGGTACCGTCAGTTTCGGCTTCAACGTCAAGTACTCCGGCGCTTACACCGCGCCCGCCAACTGCAAGATCAACGGCGGCTCCTGCGACCCGGGTGGCGGCACCCCGACGACGACGCCGACCACGACCACCGGGACGACCACGTCGAATCCTCCGACGTCGACCAGCACGAGCAACCCGCCGACCACGACGACCACGAACCCGAACCCGGGCGCGAAGAAGAACCTCGGTTACTTCGTGCAGTGGGGCGTCTACGGACGTAACTACCACGTGAAGAACATTCACACTTCCGGTTCCGCGGCCAAGCTGACGCATATCAACTACGCGTTCGGCAACGTCACCAACGGTTCCTGCACCGCGAACGACGACACCTACGCCGACTACGACAAGTTCTACGACGCCGGGTCCAGTGTGGACGGTGTCTCGGACAGCTGGGACGCGGGTTCGCTGCGCGGTAACTTCAACCAGCTGCGCAAGCTGAAGAAGATGTACCCTGGCCTGAAGGTGCTGTGGTCGTTCGGTGGCTGGACCTGGTCCGGCGGCTTCGGCCAGGCCTCGAAGAACCCGGCCGCGTTCGCCGACTCCTGCTACAAGCTGATCAAGGACCCGCGGTGGGCCGACGTCTTCGACGGCATCGACATCGACTGGGAGTACCCGAACGCCTGCGGCCTGACCTGTGACACCAGCGGTCCCGGCGCCATCAAGGACCTGTCGCAGGCGCTGCGCACCAAGTTCGGTTCCTCGTTCCTGGTCACCGCCGCGATCACCGCGGACGCCAGCAGCGGCGGCAAGCTCGACGTCGCCGACTACGGCCCCGCGTCGGCGTACCTCGACTGGTACAACGTCATGACGTACGACTTCTTCGGCGCATGGGCAGCGAAGGGCCCGACGGCCCCGCACTCGCCGCTGACCGCGTACCCGGGTATCCCACAGCAGGGCTTCAACTCCGACGAGGCCATCCAGAAGCTCAAGGCCAAGGGCGTCCCGGCGAACAAACTGTTGCTGGGCATCGGTTTCTACGGCCGCGGCTGGACAGGGGTCACGCAGGACGCTCCGGGCGGTACCGCGACCGGCGCGGCACCGGGCACCTACGAAGCGGGCATCGAGGATTACAAGATCCTGAAGAACAGCTGCCCGTCGACCGGCACGATCGCGGGCACCGCGTACGCGAAGTGCGGCAACAACTGGTGGAGCTACGACACTCCCGCGACCATCAACTCCAAGATGGGCTGGACCAAGAACCAGGGTCTCGGCGGCGCGTTCTTCTGGGAACTCAGTGGTGACACCGGCAACGGTGAACTCGTCACGGCCATGCGCAACGGCCTGAACTGAGAGGTTTGACAGTGGTCAAGCGGACTTGGGTACAGGCCATCGGCCTGGCCGCCGCTGCCGCAACGGTCGGCGCGGTCCTCGTGATCGCGCCGGCCTCCGCGGCCGGCGGCGTCGGCGCCGCCTTCAGCAAGGGCTCCGATTGGGGCTCCGGCTGGGAAGGCAAGTACACGATCAGCAACAAGTCGGGATCGAGCCTTCCCACGTGGACGGTCGAATTCGACCTCCCCTCAGGACATTCGATCGCTTCGCTGTGGGACGGCAGCTACTCCGTCTCCGGCCAGCACGTGACGGTGAAGAACACCTGGAACGGCAACCTTTCCCACGGTGGCAGCACCAGTTTCGGGTTCAACGTCAAGTACTCCGGGGGTTACGTCGCCCCGGCGAACTGCAAGATCAACGGTGGTTCCTGCGATCCGGGCGGCGGCACGCCGACGACGACGCCGACCACCCCCACCACACCGACCACCACCACGTCGACGTCGAACCCGCCCACGACGACCACGAGCAACCCGCCGCTGCCCGGCGGCCGTGGAGCGCCGTATCTGTACATGGGCTGGGGCAGTCCGCCGAACCCGCAAACGGTCATGAACGCGACCGGGATCAAGTGGTTCACGATGGCGTTCATCCTGTCCTCCGGTGGTTGCAATCCCGCTTGGGACGGCAGCCGTCCACTGCAGGGCGGTGTCGACGCGAACGCGATCGCGCAGATCAAGGCCGCGGGCGGCCAGATCGTTCCGTCCTTCGGCGGGTGGAGCGGCAACAAGCTCGGCCCGAACTGCTCGACGCCGGAATTGCTCGCCGGGGCCTACCAGAAGGTGATCGACGCCTACGGTCTCAAGGCGATCGACATCGACATCGAGAACACCGACGAGTTCGAGAACGCGGTCGTGCAGGATCGTGTCCTGAACGCGCTGAAGATCGTGAAGGCGAATAACCCCGGTATCCAGACCATTCTCACCTTCGGCACGACGACCAGCGGCCCGAACTCCTGGGGCAACCGGCTCATCGACCAGTCGAAGGCGCTGAACGCCGGGATCGACGTCTACACGATCATGCCGTTCGACTTCGGTGGTGGCGCGGACATGTACGGGAACACCATCAACGCCGCGAACGGCCTGCGGGACAAGCTGAAGTCGACGTTCGGGTGGAACGACGCCACGGCGTACAGCCACCTGGGCATCAGCGGGATGAACGGCCTTTCGGACCAGCGGGAACTGACGAGTCTCGACACTTGGACCAGGATCACCGACTGGTCCAAGACGAACAAGATCGCCAGGCTCGCGTTCTGGTCGGCCAACCGTGACCGGGGCTGCCCCAACGGTGGGGTCGCCGAGAATTGCAGTGGTATCGCGCAGAACGACTGGGACTTCACGCGGATCACCGCGGCCTTCTGACGTCCCTTTCCCCTGAAACTGCGGGCCCGCGCCGATGCTGCACGGTGCGGGCCCGCTCCACGTCCACCCTCCCCCACACAATTCGTCCTCTGGTTGCGGTCCTTGCGTGCGCATCTACCGCAACTAGAGGACTACTTGCGGTGAGGGCCGGAAGTCCGTGAAGGCCTCCTTCCCTACTTTGAGAGTAGGGAAGGAGGCCTTCACGACGTCGTGAGCCCCGTACCCAACGATCACCGGCACCCCGGGGCTGCGACTGTGTGGATTTGGGACGTCGCCCGCCAGAGGCAAGCAAGTAGTCCTCTAATTGCGCCAGGGCACCAAGCCCAAGCGCGTGAAGGCCCCCTTCCTGTACCTAGGCGCAAGGAAGGGGGCCTTCGTGTACTTGGGAGCGGCAAGCGAGCCGCAACGCGTCGTGCGCTTCCCGAAGCAAGTAGCCCTCTAGTTGCGATGTATGCGTACGCAAGGACCGCAACTAGTGTCGCGCGTCGTTAGTTGGTTTACGGTCGTGGGTTTGCGATGATGGGTCATGCCTTCGTCGGGTTTGGTGATCAGTGGTGAGGATCGGGCGGTCTTGGAGTCGTGGGCTCGGTCGCG
>NZ_JADNQM010000051.1:0-49649 GCF_046269425.1 Amycolatopsis sp. cmx-11-12
GCACCAAGGAAGTGCCTTCCCGTGAGAGAACCCTGGACCTTCGCAAGCCCAAGTTTCCCTTACAGGACAGGCACTTCCTCCATTTCACGACCAGATCTACATCACACTGCGTGAAAGACGCAGGCTAAGGCCGGAAGAACAAGTGAGAAGAGCATGCTCAGCACGCGGGATACCCCCGGGTCGACCAGATGCTCGGCCGGTTCGACCTCGGCGAGTTCGACTGGGCGACAGCCGGCAGTGCCGGTGGCCGAAACGAGAACTGGCTCGGGACCACTGTGGACGCGCAGCGGACCTTCATCAAAGCCCTGGTTGGCTCCGAAATCGAAGTCGCACACGGGTTGTGGCGCACCGGGGCGTTCTATCGGGCACACCGGACCGGCGGCGAGGCATTGCGAACCACGACGCTCATCGGCCAGGATGCCGAGACCGCGGTCCAGGTTTTCGACGGGATCGATGATGCCCGCCATGGTCGGCAGCTTGCCACCGACGGCGCATTCGATCCCGCGATGGCCGCCCAGGCGGGCACCGCAATCGCGGCGCTGCATACGAGGCCGCCTGGTGACCTGCTCGAGATCGAGCGCTCTCTCCCCATCTGCCCGCTCATAACATGCTCGCAGGTTTGAGTTCGGAGATGTTCTACGCAGCCAGCAGGGCCCAGCTCGAGGCCTGGCGTCTTTTGCACCAGGACCACGCCACCGTGAACTCGATCGGCATGCTGGAGCGCACGACAGCAGGCGTCGTCAAGATACCGGTGCACGGCGACCTCTGCCTCGATCAATTCCTGATCGCCGACGGTCGGCTTCATTTCGTCGACTGGGAGTCGTTCCAGCTCGGTGACCTTCCGCGCGACGTCGGCAACTTCGTCGGCGAATGGCTGCACCACACGGTGGTCAAGTTCCTGGCTGACCGTGCCAAGAGCGGTTCAGGACGGCCGGTGCAGGTGCCGAACATCCCACTGACGCCAAGCTGGCGTCCATGGCTGGCCGTGCGCGGAACCGTCGAGTCCTTCTGGCTCGCCTCGTCCTGCGAGACCCGGACCGGTTCGCCCCGATTCTCGGATTGACCGCATGAGCACCGGCATCCTGTCCGAGCGGCTTGCCGCCGCGCTCACCGCCATCCGCATCGACCTGGGCCGGCATCGTGCCGTCATCGGCGACCGCACCGCCGACGCGACAAGCCGAGGCGAGCTTGAACCGCTGCTCACACAGACCCTCTACGCGGAGCTGCATGCTGGGTTGGAGAACGTCAGGACGAGCAACGCGACGCTCCGGCGTGATCGCGGGCTGGAGAATGCCCTCGCCGAAGCCATTCCGCACGCCAGCGCGCTCGCTACAGCCATACTTCGACAAATCCACGAGTGCCAGGTGCTCGTGGATTGGGACGGGGTGCTGGTTTGGCTGCCCACCGACAAGGTCGACAGTCCGGACCTGCCCATGCCAGGCAATCCGGTCCAGCTGCGGGTACCGCCCGCAAGACCCGGCTTATCACCAGGATCTCTACTTGTCAGCGGCTCGCGAGCGGTCGAATTCGCCAGCCCTCCGCTACGGATCTATGAGCACTTGATCGATCCGCTTGCCGCAGTGGACGTCTGGCAGGCTGTCCTGGCGCGCCTGGAAGGTGCTGATGTCCCCTATCAGGCGGTAATCCTCGTCCGGCCCGGCCAGTACCCCCGACGCCCTGGTCGTCTATCCGCCGACCGAGAGCGCCACTGCGAGCGATATCATTACGAGCGAGTGGAGGGTCTTCCCGGCATTGGGACGACGTCGAGCTTCGCCGAGTTCCTTGCTGCCGGCATCGACCCGGCGAACCCAGCGTTGAACCACGAACGAACACCGAGCCGTGACCGATTATTCCGCGCACGTCCCGTTCCTGCCGGGAAGCGTCGAACAACTGCGACCGCTCCTAGACCTGGGCCGGGAGAGCCAATGACCTCCGTCTCTGGCTCGGCCAGTCCCTAACTATCGAGCCATACCTGCTGTTCGCATACTGCGCCGGACTCGGCTTACAGGCTCCCGTCGGCACCAGCGCCACACTTATGGCGCTGCGGCACCCCTACGAAGCTGCCCTGCAGGCCAGGTCGCTGGCTTTCGTCACCGGCCGCCCGGTGATTGCCGGTTACGGCCCCGGCTCCACCGACTTTCAGCTCGCCCTCGCCGGGAGGGCGATACCGCAGCCCGCTCACCGCCGTCACCGAGTATCTCAGCGCGGTCCGCCGACTCCTGAACGGTGAGACCGTCAAGCTCGACGGCAAGTAGAGTCGCCTGCACGCGACCCTACCTCCCCTACCGTGCCCCCGCATCGACCTCGGCCTGGGCGTCCTACGTCCCGCGATGGCCCGCCTCGCAGGCGAGATCGCCGACGTTGCCATCACCTGGCTCTCTGCCCGCCCGCATACCTCCGCGACGTCCTCGTTCCCGGGCTCCGCGTCGCGGCGGGAAAGGCAGGTCGGCCCATTCCGCGCGTCGTCTCCGTCGCAGAGCGCAGACCCGCCGTGATCCGGTCGACCTCGATGAGCGTGTGCGGCCCCCACCTGCAAGCCCCGCACTATGTCGACATGCTCCGTCGCGCCAGAATCCAGGTAGACCTCACCGACCACTTTCCGGCGCTCGCACCCTGGTCGACGAAGGGATATTCCTCAGCGGTTCCCTTCCCGAATCCGCCACGGGCTTGCAGGCCTATCATGCGGCCGGAGCGGACGAAGTCGCCGTCAACCTCAGCGCCGTCGGTGTCACCCGCGGCCCGGTTGTCGCGACCCGTGAGCCGGAATTACTCCTAACTGTCTTGGCGCCATGCGCCGCCCACAACGCTAAGTCATTCGCTCCTTCAACAACTCAAAGAAAGTTCCGTAAGTGGTGCCCAGTAGCTAATGCCGCAAGCGAAGCCCAGGAACGCCTCATGGATGCGATCGACGACCTCGCAGACGCCGAAATCTGCGCAGGAGTGCGGCAAGGGCCTGGTGACGGCGAGTCAGGCATGGTCGAGCATCGAAAGTGTGATGTGGGGCATACCGGGTTCGTCGGGAGCGGACTTGGCAGTGGCCGAGTCCGGCTTCATTTTTGGCTTACTGGAAGCGTGCCTCGATCCGCCAACGGGTGCCGGGGATCCAGGTCAGGTCCAGCAGTGTCGAGCGACGCGACCCGTAGTAGACGTAGTAGGCGACCTCGGTCGGATCCGAGATCGAATGCCGTGCGAGCAGCCGGTGCCCGCGCCCGACCCGCCAGTCGATGCGGGTCGGTGTCCGCTCCCCGTCGTACTCGTGGGGCCTATGCGCATGATGACCCACTTGAGCCGCGGACTGCTCGTTGGGAAGTGACTACGGGCTCGTGTCAGCGCGGCGAATGCGGGCGTGGCCGCTCTCACTGGCATTGGGGATGGCCGCAGCGATCGCGTGTTCCTCCCGAAGCCGACGAGTTCGGCGACGACTCGTATCTTGAGTCTCCGCAAAGGATCCTCGACGGGACGCACCGGATCGGGTCGACCCTAACAGGTGTCTTGTCACACCACGAGACGTTCGCACCAAACATTGAACCGGAGTGCCGCCCGAGGGTGCCAGAAGTACAGATTCGCCCGCCCACTAGGGCGTGTCCTGCGGATCTTTCTCATGATCGTTTGCAGATGATGGTGTGTGGTCGGACGCGGTGAGCTAACGGATAAGGCGTGGGCAACGATCGCGCCGTTGCTGCCTGTGGAGACAGGTCGCAGGGGTGGGCGGTGGCGTAGTCACCGGCAGGTGATCAACGCGATTCTGTGGCATGAGCGGACGGGTGCGCCGTGGCGTGATCTGCCTGAGCGGTATGGGCCGTGGAAGACTGCGCATGAGCGGTTGCGGAAGTGGACCGCGGACGGGACGTGGGATCGGGTCCTGGAGCAGGTGATCGTCAAGGACGACTCGCTGGGAACACTGGAGGACAACGTCGAGTTCGTGATCAGTGTGGATTCCACGAGTGTCCGGGCGCATCAGCACGCGGCCGGTGCCCGGAAAAAAGGGGCTGCGCGGACTGGATCGAAGACCTCGCGATCGACGGGGAATGCCTCGGACGCTCCCGGGGAGGGCTGACCACCAAGATCCACCTGGCCGTCAACGCGGCCGGTCTGCCGTTGGCGGTGATCCTCACGCCCGGTCAGGCCGGGGACAACCCGCAACTGCTGCCGCTGCTGGACGAGATCCGGGACATCGAGGTGGACGGACAGAAAGTGCGGGTCGGGAGAGTGCTGGCCGACAAGGCCTACACCCACCCGAGCACCCGGAAGGCGCTGCGGGAGCGCAGGATCAAGGCCACCATCCCCGAACGTGCCGACCAGATCGCCCGCCGCAAAGCGAAGGGCAAGGCCGGTGGCAGGCCACCGGCCTTCGACCCCGACCTCTACAAGCTCCGCAATGTCGTCGAGCGATGCTTCAACCGGCTCAAACAATTCCGCGGCCTAGCGACCCGATACGCCAAACGAGCTGCCTACCACCGCGCCGAGATCATCCTCGCCTGCATCATCCTGCACCTCCGATAAAGATCCCCAGGACACGCCCTAGAAAGTAGACCAGCCACAGAGCCTCACGGCGATCATCGCGACCGCGGTCCAGACGCTGGAGGTTCCGGGGTCTACGCCGGTCCGGACGGCCTCTGGACCCACCAGGCCGCAATGACCTACCAGAACCAGGGTGAACGGCAGTCCGGGAATCGGGCGCTCGCGTGCTGGGTGACCTGCTCAAAGACTGGACAGACCAGGTCGAGCATGGAGTGAACTAGATCGTCGGCGAACGCCATGCGCGGCGAGATAGCCGGCGCACGCATGGACCTGATGGAGCAGGTGCGGTAGCTGCTGCAGGACCGCGACGTCCATCCGGCCGCGCCGATCGTGTTGTGCGGCGCGGCGCTGGAGATCGCCTTGCGCGCCGTCGTGCAAGCCAGCAACGTCACCGTCGCCGATCGCTCCACCATGAACACGCTGACCACCGCCCTGCGAACAGCTCGCGTGATCACCCTGCAGAGGTAAAGGAGCTGGAAACTTACGCAGGGTTGCGCAATCAACCCGCCCACGGCGACTTCGGCGCTCTCAGTCGTCTTTGACGATCACGTGCTCCAGGATCCGGTCCCACGTCCCGTCTGCGGTCCACATCCGTAAGCGCTCATACGCGGTCTTCTACGGCCCATGTCGCTCAGTAAGATCACGCCACGGCGCACCCGTCCGTTCGTGCCACAGAATCGCGCTGATCACGTGCCGGGGACTACTGCGCCGCCGCCCACCCCGCTATTCTGTCTCCGCAGGCAGCAAAGGCGCGATCCGCGCGGACGCCTTATCCGTCAGCTCACCACGACCAACCACAACCCATTGTCTACACACGATACTGAACAAGATCCGCAGGACACGGCCTAGGCTAAGTCACTCGGCTACGCCAATCGATCCGCGCCTCGACAGTACAGCACAGCTTGTCACGAGAACATGACTCGCCGAAGCCGCGGGATCCGCAGCGAGCTGCGTCGCCTCGTCTGCACGACGGTGCCAGCCGTCGTATGGGAGATCCTCAAGAAGTCCGGGCTAACCCCGCTCCGAGACGGTCAGATTCGCCGCGGCTATCCTGGCTGACTGTCAACCGGTTCCTCATCTGTACCTCAGAGTTGAATCCGGCCTGCGTGTCTGAGGGCCTGAAGACCAGCCGGGGGAAACTAACTACTCGCAGCGTCGATCAGCTTGCCGCCCAAGTAAAACCCGACTGCGGCAGGGTAAACCGCCAGGCGAGTCCGCCGTGCAAGGCTGAAAGCCGCACTTCGTGCTCAATTTAGTTATCAGCGGCGGGTCAATGAGTATGCACCAATCATAGGTAGGTGCCAATATTCGATCGACGATTCTTGCTCACTACTTTGGAGTCTTCGACTCCAGTGTGCTTTCGACGACGAGCCGCTGGTAGTTGTCCCATTTGGGGTTGCAAGTCGTGAGCACCAGCGATGCGACTGTGGGTTTTGCTCCCGGCCGGTCGGGTACTGGGGCGAGCGCGTCGCCGTCGTCCGGCGATACGACCTCGGAGTGGGTAACGCGGTACACGTAGCGGGACGTTCGATCCTCGACGGTGATCACGTCGCCTGGCCGCATATCCTCCAGGTCCCAGAACACGCCGGGGGTCCGGTGTCCGGCCACGGCGAAGTTACCCGTTTCACCGGGACGCTGAGTGCCGGGATAGTGCCCCGGCCCCTGCTTCAGGGTTGCCTTGTCGACTCCCTCGGTGACGGTCCATCGCAGGCCGAGGCGTGGCAGCTCGAGCCGCGCGATCGGCGTGCCAGGTGTGACGTTCTGTCGGTGCGGCGCTGGACCGGCTGGTGACGGCTGCTGCCATTCACGAACGAGTTGGTTGTTCAACTGATCCTGCGCCTTGTTCAGTTCACCCGTCTTGCCCCAGAGTTCGTAACAGGCGAACAGCAGCACAGTGAGCCCGGCGATGAGCAAGATCTCACTCATCCACAGGGTCGGCGGCTGGCGCTGGCCCGTGCGGCGAGATGTCCGATGCTTCGGGGCGGCGTCGTTCACCGTCATTGCCTTGTCCTTCGGAGTGATTGCGGATCCGCGTTCGCGCGGAAGTGTTGAGCGACGTGCCCAGCCGGCAACGACTACACGGCGACGAATGGTCAGCGTCGAGACGCTTCTGGGGTCGAACGATAAACCTATCGGATGTCGAGACTCAACAGGCTCGACTCCTGTTAAGATCATGAATAAGTCATGGTTTGCCAAAATTGGATGACGTGGCTCACTGTAGGTTCTCACTTTAGCTCGCTATTCAGCGGGAATATGAATTTCTCACAGTCTTATCAGGATGTTCTTCTAACTCATGCGAGTGATAAATAAGAAATGGCTTGCAAGCGTTTTGGGTCATAGTCATAGTCGGATCCGGGATCCCCTGGAGAGGGGATAGGAAAACCAAGGGGCGAAAGGTGCATCAGATGGCACTAAAGCAGACGGATCGAAGGCGGACGACACTGTTCGCACGTGCCGCGGCGATTGGGATATCCGCAGCGCTGCTCGGGGGCTTGACCTCGGTTCCGGCATCGGCAGCGGGTGAGACCGGGAGCAGGGGACATATCAAGCTGGATCCGTCGTCTCCCGGACGGGCGAACGCGTCAGTGAATACGTTGCACGTGCGGCCGGGCCAAACGGTGGATATCACGTTCGGGTACGACAACTGGTCGATCTGGGACCAGTTCAAGGGCAAGGACTCCGGGTCCGGCGAATTCAACCTGTCGCAGGATCTGATCAACTTCCTGGCGAAGTGGGAGGCTGACGTCTACATCAACGGCCAGTCCTGCCGGCAGGCCGGCGGTCAAGGCGGTACGGGGGTGAACTATAAGCCGATCGACGCGCTGGGTTTCGTCGCCCAGGTCCGCAACACCGTCTTCGACCTGACCAAGTGGGAGGCGATCCGGGACAAGCTGCAGGCGACGTGCACCTACACCGTCCCGAAAGATGTGCGGTCCGACACGATCACCGTGGGCGGCGAGTACCGCTTCTCGAACTTCGGCGGACTCTTCCAGGACATCAAAAAGGCAACCGGCGAACTTGCCATCGACCAGCCGGCGAAACCGAACGCGCCGACGATCACCACCCCCGGCGACGGGAAGAAGGACGTCGGACCAGGCGACATGTTCACCGGAACAGCAGCTCCGGGGGTTCGAGTCGGGTTCGTGGTCGACGACAGCCCGACTGGCGCGACCGCCACGACGAAGCCGAACGGCACGTGGGAGCTCCCGTTCCCCAAGAATGTCAAGCTTGGCCTCAGGAACATTCAGGTGCGCGGGACCGATCCTGACACCCTGCAGTACGCGGATTCACCACGTCGCATTCTCGACGTGCTTGACCACGACACCGACGCACAAGCCAACCGGCTGGACCTGGCCAACCTGGTGGGTGCGATTGACGGACTCAAGACGCACTCGGACTCGACGCTCGGAAAGCTGCTCGATGGCTTGAAGAACGCGTTTCACAAGGCCAACGGTGTCGGTGCACTCGACCCTGACCTTTACCGTGAGCTTGTCGGTGACCTGACCAAGAAGTTGAACGCGCTGCGGGATCGCTTGAAGGACAACTCCACCGAGTCCAGTGATGCGACCGGCGCCTTGCGATCCGGTCTGAACAAGGCGATCGACGCGCTCAGCGCGGCGCAGCAGAAGGACAGCGGCAGCGCGAGGGGGCCGATCCGAGGTCTCATCCAGGATTTCACCAAGCTCGGCCTCGCCAGCCAGTTGAAGGACCTGCAGGGGCAGATCGATGCGCTGAAGGAGGCGGGTGCTGACGTCGGTGGGCTGCAGGGCGTCTTCGACGGCTTGAAGAATGGTGGCACCGAGGCCGCCGTTGGTGGCCTCAAGGGTGACATTGGCAAGGCGCGTGACGCGTTCGCTGCTTCGCTGCAGAAGAAGTGGGGCGACCTTGAGGCTGCGATTCAGCGGTGGACCGGCTTCGTCGACGGAACTCTGAAGCCTGCTCTGGAGAAGGGGGGCTTCTCCCAGGTGACCAAGGACGGCGTCCGGGCCGTGACCGACTCCATCGATAGCACGAACATCAAGAACCTGGAAAAGAAGATCGCCAATCTCAAAGCCACCTACACCAAGCTGACCGGACAACAGGCATAGCTGTCAGGCAGCGCGGCTTCGGACTGAACATTTTCGATCCATTTACACTGAGAAGAGGAAGAACCAATGGCAAAGTTAAAGCACAAACTGGTCGCATCGGCGCTGATGGCGGGCACCTTGGGCCTCGGAGGCCAGGCACTTCTGGCGTCCCCCGCTAACGCTGCGGGTAACCCGCCCGTTACCCGACAGGCCGCGGATTCGGACGTCGCGGCGATCGACAAAGGCATCGCGGCGCTGACCAAGCTCCTGACCGAAGCTCCTAACAAGGAGAGCCTGGCGAAGCTGCGGAAGGACATCAGTGCGCTGCAGGGACAGTACAGCACCGCGAAGGGCGGTGGACAGCCGGTCGCGAAGGATGTTAAGTCCCGCTTGCAGCAGAAAGTCAAGGAACTCCAGGGGGCCGCTCAGAAGCTGAAAGGGCAGCCAGGTGTCGATGAAGGTCAGTGGGAGGATGCCGAAAGCACGCTCAGCACGCTGAGCGATGCCATCAACGGGCTGCCGGTTGACGCCTTCGATCAGGCTGCGCAGAAGGACCTGCAGGGGCAGATCGATGCGCTGAAGGAGGCGGGTGCTGACGTCGGTGGGCTGCAGGGCGTCTTCGACGGCTTGAAGAATGGTGGCACCGAGGCCGCCGTTGGTGGCCTCAAGGGTGACATTGGCAAGGCGCGTGACGCGTTCGCTGCTTCGCTGCAGAAGAAGTGGGGCGACCTTGAGGCTGCGATTCAGCGGTGGACCGGCTTCGTCGACGGAACTCTGAAGCCTGCTCTGGAGAAGGGGGGCTTCTCCCAGGTGACCAAGGACGGCGTCCGGGCCGTGACCGACTCCATCGATAGCACGAACATCAAGAACCTGGAAAAGAAGATCGCCAATCTCAAAGCCACCTACACCAAGCTGACCGGACAACAGGCATAACAAAGGCCTTGCGGTGCGGCCCTGCCCGTGCGGGGCCGCACCCCTGCCGGACATTATCCGGTCGAGACGTAGACCCACCTATACCCTTCTGGAAAGGAACAGTTATGCCGAAACACTCCCATGGGAGGAGGACGGCGGCCGCCGTCCTCGCCGCCGGAATGATCGGGCTGGGCGGCTCCGCGCTTCTGGCGAGTCCCGCCTACGCCCAGGAGGCCAGCAAGGACCCGGATGTCGCCGCCATCGACCAGGGTATCAACCGGATCAAGCAGCTGCTCGAAAACGATAAGGGCAACCAAACCCCGCCGAAGCCTGACAGTGGGCAAGCCGCCCCGAAGTCCGGCAGCGGGCAAGCCCCACCGGAGAGCGGCTCCCGGCCCGTGCCGAATCCCGACGGCCGACCGGCACCGCCGAAGGCTGGTAACCAGCCGCCGTCCCCGAAGGAGGGACATCAGTCACGGTCGGCCTCGGCGCCGTCAAATGGGCAGGCTGCCGGGAAGTCACCGTCGAAGCTGGGGGCAGACGCAGCGAAGGGGAGCAGCTCGGTGCCTGCCCCGCCGGTTGCGAAACCGACGTCAGACGGGGCCGGCTCGCGAGGCCCGTCTGACTCAGGTGTGGCCGCCGCGCATCACGACACAAAGCTGGCTGAGACGGGAAATGACCTCGCGTTGCCTGCTGCGCTGGCCGGTCTGGCGCTCGCGGGCGGGGGTGGCGCGCTGATCGTGGCGCGGACGCGTCGTCGGAAGAAGATGTCGGAATAGCCCTTGTGCCGCGGAAAGGGAGCCGAATCGGCGAGTCTCGGGGCTCGCCGATTCGGCTTCCGTCGAATATCAGCGCGGATTCGATTCGCTCCGATACAACACCGACCGGGCGAGCCAGTTTATCCGGACCGCGCCGCGCCATAGGGTCGTCACCGGCGGCATCGTGACCGGTGAAGTCGAAGGAGTGGTGATGTTTGGCCTTGTCTGGCGCCGACTGCCTGGGCCCACCCCGCTACGAGCTATGCTGCTGTCGGCACTGGTTGTGGGGAACGGACTGTTGTTGTGGTATATAGCTTTTCCTCTGCTGGATGGCCTGTTGCTGCCAGCCGGCGGTCCCAGAGTTCATTGACACAATGGGAACAAGATTCAAGGCGTTCCTCTATTTGCGACTGCGACGTCGCTCGTGTTGGGACGTATAACTTAATGAGGACCTTCGTGCTCCTGGCTCGCTTTGGGGGCTCTTTATCGACGTCGAAGGCATCAAGGCTTGTAGTCCCGTCTAAAAGGGTAGAACCACGGTCGAATGAACGTCTTTCCGGGTGTAGCCTTCGGTCGGCGGATCAGCCAACGGCATCGATGATGAAATCACTGTTGGAGCTGTAGGCGAAATCCGCATACAATGCACCTGTCAGGATGAACTTGCGTGTCTTATCGATTTTCATGACCGCACCGGGCGACACTGGGTTCCCGCCGACGCCAACGTTGTTGTCACCCCAGGCGTAGATTGCGGAGAGCCACACCGGCTGAGAGCCGGGGCGGACGATAACGGCGGACTGATCGCCGCCGGGGAGGAGGATGTGTACACTGCCATCACTGGGAATTGCTTTTGCGTGGTACCGTTCCATGAGATCGATTCCCTTCGTAGCTCGAGGTTTCGTTTGTGCGCTGATGTCGGTGAACACAACATCGAGGTCGACGTTTCGGTCGATACCGGCGATGCGCCCGGCGCTGGTGTACTGGTGTACGGCTACGGGGCCGTGGTAATAGCGGACGTCGTGATCGATTCCGTCGTTGGGTCCGTACTCGGCATCCCAAATTAGGATCCGCAACCCGGGCATGGTAATAGTGCCCGCGTTTATCCTGGTCAGCTGAGATCCAGAGCTGTAGAGTAGGACCTGAGTCAGTGCGGGGATACGCCTGCTGAGGCGGCTGAAGAACGCGACGATCCACTGCCGCGCGCTGGGTTCGTCGTAAGGCAGCCTATCGGACTCGTAGTCTAGTGCTGGAGCGTCGTCGAGCGCGTTGAGGCGTAGAAGTTCGTCGGCGAGAGCGTCCGCCTCCGACTCCGGCTTCCCGCCAAGCGCATAGGCGTAACCGCCTACACGGAGCCCGGCCGCGCGAGCGCCGATGACATAGCGATCTCCGGTAGTGCTGGCGGCACTGGATCCGTTGGAGAGCTTGATCAGTACGTGGCGAACATCAGCAGACGCGACTTTTCGCCAGTCAATGCTGCCCTGGTACGGTTCGTAAACGTCGATGGCCCGTTCAGGCATTTCCCCTCGATCTATGCTCACTAACAACCATCGGCGTGCATCCGGACCCGTCAGGAAGCGCACGGTCGCCGACTGGCCGAGATCACCGCGCAGCTCGGCACGATCATCGGGCTGCTGACCGGCGACGGCTACGCCGAATCCGCGCTCGCCTCAACCTCCAGATCGAACGCCTCCGGTGGGCAAACTCCAACCTGGTCGACTCCAAGGAACCGGTGTGGAATCCGCCGGCGGAACTGGTGCTCGGCTCCTTGGAAGGGGTGATCCGCCTGATCGAAGCCTGGCGCGTGGTCTTCCAGCATGCCGAACAGCGCGGCAGCGAACTGGCCGACGGTAGCCCGGCCGGAACGCTTGATCCCGAACTGCCGCGGCAGGGATCCCAGCGGATCCTGCGAGCCGTCGAACAGTTCGGCGAAGCCACCCGCCGGGCACAGGTCGGCGAGACGGCATCGTGAGTCCTCGCCCCTGACCAACGTCTCGGCTGAGCGCAGGCGGTTGTGCCGCGGCTGCTCAACCCCGGACCGCGCGCGGGTGTTGCGGAGTGCCAGAGGAAGACCCGTCGGTCAGCGAGCGCAGCGCCTCGGCCGCGGCCGAGAGCGCGGAGGGCCAGCGTGCGGTGATGGCTTCCCAGGCTTGCCGCAGCGAGACGTTCTCAGCGAGGACGAGGTAAGGGCCGTTTCCCCACCGGGTCGCGACGACAGTGCCGATCCGCTCGGGTTCTTCCCGGCCAGGCGCGCCTCCGGGCAAGAAGTCCAGCGTGTAGCGCCGCTCGCTGGCGGTAAGATCGTCCACCAGGCCAGCGCCGGCGGCGGTGAAAGAACGCAGCATGTTGCGATCGGTGGCACCTTCTGGCATCGGTGCGTCCGGATAGGCACTGTTGTAGGCCTGCACCGAGGTATAGGCGGTGTTCCGGGGACTACCGGCGCCGGACGTGGCTGACATGCGCAAGATCGTAGGAGGCGGCGGGTAGGTGAGCGTTCACCGCCCCTGGATCTGTCCGTCCGCATCCGGAGTCGGTGCCGGGGAAGGGCCAGTCGAACGCGGTCTCGGGCGGGTTCGCCGGTAACCGGCCAGGTGGAGGTCACGCCGATCGGCGCTGTTGCTTCCGTCGCAGAGCGCGCCACGGCACAGCCCCGTGTCGTGGTCGTGATCGAGCACCAGGCGCTCCGGGACGGTGCCACAGCTGGCGCACCGCCCGCCCTGGACGTGAGCCAGCAGCCGGAGAAGAACCCAGCGGGCCTGCTGGGCGGGCATGCCGAGCACGAAGTCGTGGAAGGCGGCGGTGTCCCAGGTATGCGCGCCGTGGGCGATCGCGCGGTCGACGTCGGCCTGCCAGCGGCGCAGCCGCCGCAGCTTCGCGCGGCGTCACGTTCGGCGGCGGTGATCGTGTGGTGCACCGGCGCGGAATGCGAGTAGGAAGATCGGGATTTCTCGGCTCTCGTGCGCACGATCCGCCAGCCTTCCTCGTGGCACTGGTTGACCGTGGCCCACTGGCGGTTCCTCCCAACACCGATCCGGACGGGTGAAGACCGCGCCGTCCGGGGTGAGTGCGTACGCACGGCAGCGGCCGGCGGCATCCGGCTCCAAGGTGGAACGCAGCCACGCGCACCGCTGCGCGAGCCACCGCTCCGGATCCGACGCACACGTGATCATCGAGAACTCTCTACCCGCTGAGGCAAGGCTGATCTCCAGCGTGGCAGGCGGGTCCGACAGTTTCCCCACGGCGACACAGCCGGGTCGCGAACATTGCTGCCCGGTGCGGCGACCCGGCACCTTGCCTAGAGAGGCATGGAAAGGCAGATCGTCCTCATTCTCGGGGCGCTGGAGTCGGGGGGGGGCGTCGAGGTCGGAGTCGGTGACTGGGTCCGCGCCGAGGTGTTGCAGGAGGCGGTTGATGCCGATCTCGAGCCCGACGACCGGCCGGTATGTGTCACATGTGAGGTCTTGGAGGGCCCGGCCGATGTCGCGGGCGTCGTCGCCGATCTTGGTGAGCTGGTGTTGCAGGCCGCACAGGGCCCCATAGTCGCGGGCTGGGCGGAGTCTAGGTACCACTCCTCGGGCTGGGCGTGGGGTTCGTAGTGCGCGTCGCCGCAGCCGCTGCCCGGTTTGGTCCAGCGGAAACTGCCCGACCAGTGCGGCCCCGGATGGCCGGGGGGCCAAAGCAGCTGCTGTAGTCGCCCTCGAACATGTGGATCTGCTCGGGGCAGCGGGTGGCGGTGTCGGCCGCGGCGGACATTCAGCTCCTCGGTTCGGGATCGGTGGTGGGGGCATACCGGGAAGCCGAGTAGGCCAGCGCTGCGGTTGAGCGGGTGGACGGAGTCGTGCCAGGTGAAGGTGAACCCGGCCGCGGCCAGGGCTTCGCAGGCGTCCAGCGCGATGACGCCAATGTCGATGTCGGTGACCAGCGGCAACTCCTCGCCCTTGCGGTAGGCGGGGCGGCCGAACCCACGGACCCGGCGGGCGGTCTCTTCATCGGGCGCCCACAGCCAGGTCGAGCGGAGGCTGGAGGAGAACTGCAGGTGGGTCACGTCAGCGCCTCCGGTAGCGTCACGCCCACTCGGCGACGGCGTCGGCGACCGTCTT
This sequence comes from Amycolatopsis sp. cmx-11-12, assembly GCF_046269425.1. Classification (NCBI taxonomy): domain Bacteria; kingdom Bacillati; phylum Actinomycetota; class Actinomycetes; order Pseudonocardiales; family Pseudonocardiaceae; genus Amycolatopsis; species Amycolatopsis sp. cmx-11-12. The sequence goes on from NZ_JADNQM010000051.1 coordinate 14,353, forward strand.
GCCCTCCGGCGGGTCGCCGCCGAGTTGCCATTCCAGCCGGACGGTGTAGCAGTCGGCCAGCAGCCGCAGGTCCTCGAGGACGGCGGCGACGTCCTCGCTGCTGTCCTCAGTGCCGACGCTGTCGTCACGCAGCCCCCATTCCGCGCCCCAGGACACGTAGGTCTCGCCCGGGTCGTTGAAGACCGTCCGGTACAACTCGATGTCGATGACTCGTTCGTGTTTCACCCCAAGGGTTTCCGGGGAAGGCCGGGGCGTTGGGGCCGGGACGGGTGGCTTCCTTGGTTGCGCGGCGTTCGCGGGCGCGGCGCTGCTGGCGGGATTCGCTCACCCTGGTCCTATCGGCAGCCGGGCGTGGCGGGGTGAGGTTGGCTCAGACGTCGATGGCGACGTTTTCCAGGGCGTCGACGGCGATAGCGTTCGGGCTGGTGCGCAGATCGACCGGCTTCCACACTCGGGAGCGTTCGCCACCGCAGCGGGCGCTGCGGTGGCGCGGGTCGGCGCCGCCGCAGGCCATCAGGTGTGCGACCTTCGGTCCACCCGGCAACGCGCCCGGCACGAACCACCGCTCGGCGACCTCAGCCCCGATTTCACGCTGTCGTAGTTTTCAGCAGCAGACACCAAGCCTGGTGCTGAAAGTTCCTGTTTTCAGCACCAAAGGCATGTCACGCAAACCCTGCCACTTCCGGAGAATTCCTATATTTCGGCGAACTGCTTCGCTTCTTCGAAACTTGCTGGTTTCTTGGAGGTTGGGCATGGTGGACACGCCGCGGGCGCTGCGGGTGGCGTTCGAGATCCGGATCCAGCAGGGCCTGAAAGCCAACGTGCACGGCAACCGGGTCGAGGCGGCGGTCGCCGCGTTCACCGGCGCGGTGCAGGGCCTGGCGGGCACAGTGTTCCCCTGGGCCGACCGGATCCGGGTCCAGCACAGCTGGTCGTATGAGTGGTGGTCGGCCACCAGGGAGATCGAACTCCCGCCGACCGAGAAGATCACCGTCACCTCACCCGCCGCCAGCGCATGACCTGGCCCGCGGACCTCACCGCCGCGCTAGACGTGGAGATCGATACCGAACAGGCCCAGATGATCACCATCCAGGTGGCCACCCCGGCGGCACTGACCGAAGCCGGGGCGTGGCTGCGGGACGAGTGCGCCGAACGTATCGCGGCCCCGGCTCGCCGAGGCGTGCCGGGGCCGCGATGTGCTGCTGGGCTGCTGCTGGTCAGGACTTGGCTGCGGTGTCGCTCACAGTGCTACTCGCGGGCTCGCCACAGCCACGAGGGGGCGCCGCAGGGCGTGCGGTTAGCAGACCGGGTTCACGTCACCCGGTGATACCGGCACCTGTAGGTCTGTCAGGTAGTCATTCACGGTACGGTCGAGACAACCCTTGGTCGTCGAGCCTTTGGGATATGTGGTGTGCTTCCGGTCTTGCACGGTGACCAGCACGGCATGTCCGAGCTGGCGGGTGAAGGTTTGTGCGTCCTTGTACTGCGTGGCAATGTCGCCGGTTGCGCCGATCGTCACGATCTTCGGTGTTCCCGCGGGCGGGTCGTACTTGAGCTCGGATGGACCGGGGTCGGGACCATCCCAGTCAATGTTCTTATCGGCTGTCGTGATTACCGCGAATGCCTCGTTCGTATTCAGGTAATCCCCGTTTTTCTTTCGATTTGTATAGCTGTCGGCAAGCGTGAAGATCCCGTTGGCGTCCCCGTTCTTAACGTTTTCCAGCGCCGTATTCAAATCTGGCCAGTTGTCTTTGTCGTACATCGCAGAGAGAACGGCGATGTCGATAATTCCTGGAGTGGCCGTTCGTGGCCGCAGGGAAGCAGGGGCCTTCTCTGGACTGGGTGAGAACCCGCCGTCTTTTTCACGGCGGCGAGCAGTGTGAGCGCGCGAGGATACTGCTTCCCGAATTCCTGAAGATTCTTGTCGAATGTCTCGTTCTCAGGCTGATTTGTCCACTTGCCGTCGTTGGATTTGGGTAGGTCGGGTCCGTCTAGCACCATGGCGCGTACCTTGTCTGGAAACTGGTGAGCATAGGACGCCCCGAGCCGGGTGCCGTAGGACCAGCCGAGGTAGGTGAGCTTCTCGTCGCCGACCGCGGCGCGGATGGCGTCGAGGTCGCGGGCGGCCTCCTTTGTTGAATACCGATTCAGGTGCGGCTTCTTCGTGCCGTCATACTTCTTCTGGCACGCCGTGGAGATCGAATCCGAATAGCCCTCCCCATCCTTTGCGATGATGTCGTCTTGCTCCTTGGGGAGCAGGCATGAGACGGGACTGGACGAGCCCACGCCCCGCGGATCGAATCCGACCACATCGAACTTCTGAACCAGCCCGGAGAGGTCATTTTTGGCAAACTTGGCGGCGCTGGCGTAGCCCGCCTCCCCAGGGCCGCCGAGGTTGAAGACCAGCGCGGGCTTCTTCGCAGAGTTCTCAGGGCTGGTGATGTCATCGGGGTCGGTGAGCTTGTGCACGCGTTTCAGTGCCAGTGAGAACTTTTTTCGGGCCGGTTTGGTCCAATCCTGGGGGACGGTGATGGTCTTGCAGACCACGGCGAATTCCTTCGAGCCTTCGGGTTCACCCCCGCATGGCCCCCACCCCTCGTCCTTGAGGTAGCCCACGTGCGGCGGGGGGCCGGGATCAGCGGCGGCGAGTACTGCGGGTCCGCCCGCGACCACGACCCCGGCTATCGCCACGGGAACACACACCCGGATTACTGACAATTTCATGAATTCCGCCTTTCTGGCCATCTCTGAACTTCGACAGGTCACGAGCGTGCCGTACAGGTAGACTGAGTCAGGACACGCGCAGAGTTCACGCATCTATGCAGGTCAGGGCATGTTAATGAAGATAATCGGACAGGTTCTGGATGTACCCCTCAAGAAAGTGGGGACACGCAACTAATACCTACCGGACTGCGGCGGATTTAGCAACTTGTGAATGTTTATAGTTGTGTTGTGAAGCATTCCAGCACGGGGATCGGTGCGGGTAATTCACGCCGGACATGCATCTGCAAGGTCGGCCGCGACCCACAGATCCCGCTGATGGACGAGGCATCGAGGGGATGGCCCGGCTCGGCGGGATCGCCGACGGGCTGCTGCTGCACCGGCTGAGGACTGCAGGGCACCTGCGGGACCTGCATGTCGCTGGTCACCTTGTACCGCAAGGCAAAGGCCCCGTTGTCGGCCTACTGCCAGCACTGAGCCGAGTCCACAAAGGATGGGTAGAATATCGTGACCGCTGTTCCCGTGGAGATCCAGCTGCGGCCCCCGGTCACCGCACCGGTCCAGGAGATCGAGCTCGTCGACGACCTGGACGTCCTGGTCGAGTCGTCGAAGTGCAGCTGCAACGCCGACGACGACAACCCGTACTGACCCTGTCCCGTCTCGGTGACCACCGGTGTGTCACCCCCCGGTGGTCACCGAACGGTCATAGGCGGCCGGGTAGCGTGGCCGCCATGCGGCTTCCGTCCGGAGTGGCTGCGCCGCGTGCTCCACGTCCGTACGTGCCCATGCTCGGACCGGTGCACCCGGACGTGCTCGACCCCGAGGCTTCGACGAGGTCATCGCCGCCGCGGCGGCCGGGGCGATGCTGCCCTTCGACAAGGACCGACTCTGGTCGACCAGCAAATCCGAGACTGTGCTGGTCGACGAGATCGTGCACCGCCCCGACCTCACCATCGTCCCGACCGTGTCCCGCCGGGGCCGGGGCACGATCAAGACCTACGTCTACAACCCCGAGAAGCCCGACACCGCCGCGCTGCGCGTGGCCACCCGCCGCTGGCGCCGCCCACGGAGCACATGCCGGCCGTGTCGTCTGGCTCCACCCCGACACCACCACGGGAGTGTTCGCGCACGCGGCGCAGGCCTCGAGGACCAGGCTGCTGCTCAAGGTCTTCGGTACACCGCCGATCGACCAGGTGCCCGTGCCGGACACCGTGGTCACCGAGCTAGGCGCCACCACACTGGCAGCGCGGGACACGTTCACCGGCTTCGCCGAGCAGCTGACCGAGGCGGGGTTCGGGTTCCTGCGCCGCCGCTGGAACGACGGCCCGATCCTCGTGGCCGTCGAGGGTCAGCGGGTGATCGGACCGCTGGCCACGATGACCGACCGTCAAGGCGCAAAGGTGATGCTGCCGCAGTACTTCGGCGTGCTGCCCGCTCACCGCGGACGCGGGCCCGGCCGCGGCCTGTGGCGGCACGCCGCCGCCTGGGGCGAACACCATCAGACCGCCTACCAGCTGCTGCAAACCGCTTCGGACCGGCTGTTCTGCTCCGAAGGTCTCGCCACGCTCGGCTTCGCCACGGCGGTGCCTGCATGAACACGACCACGTCGACAGCGCGGGTCATGCTGCACGACACCCGCGCGCCCCGTGGCTGGACTAGCCCGCCGCTGTCCGTGCTGCGGTGGAGGCGGAAACCGGGCCGGTCCGCGCGGTCGAGGCGATCAGTGCCGGTCTGAACTCCGGGATCGCGGCCATCCTGCACCCCACCAGTACCTCTTTGTTCATCAAGGGCCTGCCATCTGATCACCGCCGCATCACCGCCCAGCACCGCGAAGCCGCCCTCGCCGCGCACGTCACCGGCATTTGCCCGGCGCAGCGCTGGCAGATCGAGGCCGGCGGTTGGAACCTGCTCGGCTTCGAGCGCCTCGCCGGCCACCCCGCCGACCTCCGCGCCCCGGCTCCACCGCCCTCGCCACCACCCTGCCCCGGTGCGGTCAGGTTCGGGCGCCGGAGGTGCCGAAGGCACCGGTCGAGCAGCGCTCGGCCAGGCACGCCGACGAAGCGAACGCGGCGCTGCTGGCCGGGGACCGGCTGCTGCACACCGACCTCAACCCACACAACATCCTCACCCCCGAGGACAGTGCGCGGATCGTCGACTGGGCCGGCCCACCCTCGGCGCCGCTTTCACAGACTCCGCCCGCGCCGCGCTGTGGCCGGTCACCGAAGGCCACACCCGACCGCCGCGGAAACCCGGGCCGCCACGATCCCGGCTGAACAGGACGCGCCCACCGCCGGGATCGACACCTTCGCCGCGGTCAACACCCGACTGTGGGAACAAGATCGCGCGACAACCCGCAGCCCTGGAAACAGCGCCTGCACCAGGCAGCCCTCACCTAGCACCAGCGCCGTCGCCACGCTCCCCGCGACTGAGTCCGGTTGAGCCAGTGTCACTGGTCAACACGGGTTTACCGGGATTCGTTCCATCGCACGACGCCGTCGATCAGGTCCGGGTCGGGCCGAACTCCAGCGGAAGGGACCAGCGCCAGGCACGAATAGCTTTCCCCCTGCGACAACTCAGCCAAAGATCAACTCATTGCCGATATTTCGCTTATGTTGCAAGCCGCTGTCAGGGACGCGAGGGCCCGGTTCCAGGCGGTAGGCCCACGATGGGGCAGGATGTGTGCCGCCGCGGGCACCAGGCTCGCGACGGTGGGTGGAATCCCTGGTGCCTGGCTGATCGGCAGGCACCAGGGACCTTCCTGCTCAGCGGACGCGGATGCTGTCGTTCTGTGCAGTGACCTTCTCGGCCAACGCCGCCGCCAGCGACAACGAGCTCTGACCAGGACCTACGCGAGACCGCGGCCCGTCTCTGGCCGTGTGCCGGCACCCGGACGGCCGCGTGATTGTGATTCCCCAGCACGGCACTATCAAGCGCGGCACGCTGAGTTCCATTCTTCGCCAAGCTGGCTTGACCTCGGCCGAATTCCTAGATCTGCTGAAATGACCTCGGACACCTAAACGTGTTCCAGTCGGGGTAGCGGCTGGCTTTGCGCCACCAGTGGGCAGCCGCGATCACGAACTGTGCCTGGAGGCTATTCCGAGATAACAACCGTCGTCATCGCGATGGTTGAATCGATCCATTGGCGGATCGTCACAATTGGCACGTTATACGTCCTAAAGTCGTCGCTACCCACGCTGACATTGATTCCGATCTGCTTCCAATGTCCGTCTTCCCTGGTGATTGTAGGCCCGCCCGAATCTCCCTGTTCGACACCCCGTTCGCGGGTGGTGTTCAGCTCGAGCCTGGCACGTGAAACCGGGGATGACTCGCGGGTGGAAGGGTCCAACTTGAATCCGTCGATGTAACTGTCATATGCGGCCTTGGTGTCCAACTGCTGCAGCTTGTCCGGAAATGCGCTGGTGAGCCCGTCGGATTTTGGGCAGACAGGAAGGATTAAGATCTTGAAGTCCCGGCAGGTTACCCCCCAGCCCAGTATGCGAACGTCGATGGTGGAACTGTCAGCAGATGTCGGCGGAGTGGCGGTCGAGAGCCTTACTGGAGTGGTGCTCACAGGCTTGACCAATTCGACTAGTGCTGCGTCCTCGGTAGGGTGCAGGACGATACTCGCCGTCGCCGAAGACTCTCCTTCAATGATCGGGTGAACCTTTTCTGGGTCGGCAGCAGGGTCTCCCAGTCGCCATTCTGGTGCAGACTTGGCACCTTTTACTTCGACACGTTCAGGCGAAACGCAGTGTGCCGCTGTCAGTACCCAGTGATCCGAAACCAGCGATCCAGTGCATCCTTGAGCCAAGGATAGGGCTCGGACGCCTCGACCCCGCCGACTACCGCCAGCGCTGTAGCGCTGGTGGCGAAGGTGAACCCCGATATCATCGAGAGTACTCCTCCGACTATTGCCGCCTTCTTTATAAGAGACACACATAGCTCCTGTTCGCGACAAGGGGACGTCCACGAAGTTTAAACTAAAGTCTCGTCAAGTGCGATCACAACTTACCTAGGAACAATTCACGATATGTCCATGACAATCCTCATCTGCATAAATAGTGCGGAGCATGAACAACGCGACCGGCCCCTCGGCTTGCTCACTACCAACCCCTTCGTATCAGCACGTCCATTCGAGCTGCACACCGGGCCAGTCTTGCTGGCGTGGCGAGTGAGGGATTCGAACCCCGAAGGCTGTGCTGTCTGATTTACAGACAGGCCGACACATCTACTCTGACCTGCTGTTTCCTGCACTTCTCCGAGTACTTTGGCGCGTATTTGGCGCAGCGGGCGGCCGTTGCCGACTAGCCAGATCCCCTATCCTGGAGGCATGTCGAACGTCTTCACTGCCGCCGTCCATCAGGAAGAGGACTGGTACGTAGCCCAGTGCCTGAAGGTCGACGTGGCCAGCCCAAGGTCAAACGCTGGATGAGGCGCTGTCGAACCTGGGCGATGCTGTCGGGTTGTACCTCGACGAAGTACCCGACCCGCACCCGACCGCTACGCCGCTGGTGACCTCGTTCCAGGTGCCGAGCGACGCCGCGTGAATCCTGCACTATCCGACCTCCCGGTACGGAAGGTCGTTCGCACACTGGAGTCCATCGGATTCGAGTACGCCCCGCGCCAAAGGGAGCCACGCCCCGTATTCGGTTCCACCTCATGTCGGATAACACAACCAGGCCGAGGCCGTCGCTGCCCAGGAGGAGCACGAGGGGCCCAGCGATACGCCGTCAAGGAAATCCGCCAGCCACCGCTCGGCGCCTGCGCCGGTGCACCTTGTGAGCCAGCATAAGGGATCTGCACTTCATCATGGCGATGGAAACGAACAAGATGACGGCGCGGGGTAGGTTATTCTGTGGTGCACCCGCTCACCGACTCCAAGCTCGCTCATGTCGGTGCCGTCGATTAACTATGATTGTCCAGCCATCCCATCCGTTCGGCAATCCGTATGGCGTCGATGGTATTATGTGCAGATAACTTCTGGATTGCGGAAGTGATGTGGTTGCGAACGGTTCCTTCGGCCAGGTGGAATTCGCGTGCGATCATCGGTGCTGTCATGCCGTTGGTGACGCGTTGAAGTATCGTCTGTTCACGCCTACTGAGTGGGTTGTCGCCAGCTTCCATTGCGGCGCCGACCAACTCGGCGTTCAACGCGCGATTGCCCTTATGCACTCGCCGGATTGCCTCGATGACGTGCTTGGTCGATACTCCTTTAGGCAGGAATCCGTGCACGCCGATCCGCAGCGCTTCCTGTACCACGCCTGGTTTGTCCAGCGCGGTCAGTAACAGTACTTTAAGCTCGGGACGTTCCTTTCTCAACTGAGCGGCGACGGCCAGTCCGTTCGTACCGGGCAGACCGACGTCGAGCACAACCACGTCCGGCCAGTGCACCCGTGCTTGGCTGAGCACCTCGTCGCCCGACTCTACTGCCTCCACCACATCGATGTCGGCTTCGGCGTTGAGCAACATGACCATCGCTTCGCGCAGGACCCGCATATCCTCGGCTACCAGCACCCGGATCACCGTATGCTCCCTTCCGTGGCCTCGCCGTGACCGGACGCAAGATCACTGCCGTGGTGGCTGGACGGAGCGAAAGCGACGAGCCGGAACCGGCCGTCCTCCACCACGCCTGCCTCAACCCATCCACCAATCTTCTCCATCCGCTGGGACATGTTCTCTATCCCGCTACCTGGGTGATCAGCATTCGTGTGAGGCTCCACGCCGTCGTTCTCGGCGACCAGACGCCAGCCATCACCCGCTTCCCGACAGGTTATGACACATATGGTCGGTGTGCTATGCCGCAGGATGTTGGTGGTAGCTTCTCGCAGAATCCAGCCCAGCGCGGCCGCGGCGGGCTGGTCGGATACCTCGACAACATCCAGAACACAGCGGGCGCCTGCGGATTCGATGAGCCGGACAGCGCCGACGAGCTCCTGCTCCAGCCTTGGTGTGCGGTTGGCGCGGGCGACCCTCCGGACCTCTTCCAGAGCCGTACTCGCGACCTCGACGATGCTCCGGACCTGGTGCCGGGCGGACTCCGGGGAGACGGCTAGCTGGTGTTCGGCCAGTTCCCCGTGCGCCATAATGGCGGTTAATCGCTGTCCCAGGGTGTCGTGGAGATCCCGTGCCATCCGTGCTCGTTCTTCGCTTGCCGCCAACCTTGTCACGTCCTCCTGCGCGACGCGCAGGCGGTGACTGAGCTCCGCCACGAACAGCAGGCAGTACACGACTCCACCCGACATCAGAGAGTTAGCGACGAAGGCGATTACGAGGTCGGTCTCGATACCCTGCGATATCAGGCTAGACAGATAGGGTGGCAGCGTTGCCCGAAAGTCATCTAACTTGCCTATAGTGGCGTGAATGTAGCGTAGGGATTCTTCAACTACTATCGTGAGATACCCGAGCCATCCCCACCGGCGCGGCAGTACAATCAGCAGCAGCCAGCCGAATAGGAGCCCGGCCTGAGGAAACGCGGCCCAGGCCCAGTCGTCAAAACACAGGATTAGGAGCAGCGCAACTGACGCCTGGCCCGCTAGGAGTGCCAGCGTCGGATATCCGCCTCGGCCGCGCAGCCTCCATCGCACTCCCAGTAGAAGAATTGCAATCGAGACAAGCAGGAGTGCTGCGGCGGGTAACGACCCCGACGAACCGTTCCTGATATCGACAACCACTAGGCCGCCGATCTGCACTGCTATTGCAACCGCTGCCACACCGAGCGTCGTCAACCACTCTGGCCAATGCGGGCTGGCCCAGAAGAGATGATCAGCACCGGACCGGCGAGAACGCTTCAGATGTCTCACCTTGCACCTCCAGGTGCGTGCTCAAATTCGGACCGTGACTAGGCGTACCAAGCAGGCTGTAAGCAGTCCTCGAGCGCGGCGTGCAAGCACCGGCCTGGTGTCGTCGACGATGGTGGTGCACGACCGCACCACCCTGCCTGCGCTACGGGGATGCGCCACACCACGGCGTGTATAGGTTAGCTCGTCTGAGGTAAACAACACGTGAGCGACGCTACCCTAGGTGACCGAAGAAGGTGACGGGACAAGCTGGCGGGGCGGTCCACATGGCGCCCGACCGCAGCACCGCGACGTCGATTTCTACCTGCGTAGCTCCAGTAGGGCGGGGGAGACCAGATGAGGACTTACGGCACTAACCTGGTCGCTGTCGCGAACTCGCGCGAGGCGGGGCAGACCGCTGGGCGGAGTACTGTGTCCGTGTTGACATTGACCGCATTCGACAGCGTCGCCCGGGGCTAGGCGTTCCGGCCAGCCTCGGATCACGGTATGTGTATCGTCGCCCGTTTGCCTGACAGTGGGATAGCGCGACCTCTGTCGACTATTGGCATGTCGTCGAGCGAAGTGTGCATGAACGTGCTTGTCTGCCGGAAACGACGGTGGTCTACTGAGGAGGCTCTTGAGGTTGGGTATCGCCGTCAACAGGCGGCGACCGCGGCGGGTTCGCCGTTCAGCCGCACCCTCGCAGCGGTTGAACGGCGAGGCTAGAGCTTCCGAAAATAGATCGGAATTACTCCGGTCGAGGTCATGCGGAGGCTGTTATTATGTATTTCTGGCTCTGTGCGGGGTTTCTAGTCCTCGGATTGTCGGGATGGCGTATCCGGGTCGCCCACGAACGTCTGTCCCGTATGATCTCAGAAGAACTCCCCAGGAATTCCGAAGCAATTTTGGGGCGGCCCGAACAGAACGACTGTTGGCTTTCGGTGACCTGCTCCACCGAACGTGCAAAGAACGAGGCTGGCGAGGCGAAGAGCCTGGCGCAGCAGGCGAAGCTCAGTTTTCGCAAGGTCGTGGCGTCGCAGCCGGTGGCACAGCAGCCGGGCCAGCTGCCCGCTTCGCGGCCGGGCCGGCCCCCGGTGTCGGGCGCGTCCTCCTCGAACGCGACCCCGCCGCCCGTTTCGGGCGGCGCCGCGAGCGCCAAGCCTGGTGGGGGCGGCACTGTCGGAGCCCCCGTGCGGCAGCAGAGCTCCGCGCCGGCTCCGTCGCCGTCGTCGCAGGCACCCGCGCCGCAGTGGCCCGACGGATCGGTCGACGCACAGGCCGCGAGGGAGATCCAGGAAGCCAAGGCGATCCGGCAGAACCCTGCGCTGGCCCCGGCCAACCCCAGCGACCCGGCCGCACAGGCCGCGCGGAAGGCCGCGGTGGAGAAAGCGTTCGCCTCGCTGAACTGCACGCCGAACGCGAAGGACCCGCTCGTCGGCAACGACGACCCGAAACTGCCACTGGTCGCCTGTGGTGACAAGGACACGAACAAGTACCTGCTAGAGCCAGAATTCCTCCCCGGCACCGAGATCTCCAACGCGTCCTCCGGTACTGCGAGTGGCGCAATGTCGTCGAACGCTGTGTCAACCGACACAAGCAGGTCCACGACCTGGCCACTCTCTACATCAGAATCCGTCGCCCCCTGCGACGCCGCACTTCTGAAACCCCTCGAACCTGGCAAGGACCGCGACCCTGGCTAGGCCTCCAGCCGCACTTCGTAGTGTTTGGCGTTTCTTCGCTGGTGGTGGTTGGGTTGGCGCGATGCTGGTGTCGGCGGCGCAGCGGGACTAGGCCCAGTTGGCGCAGCGGGCTGAGATGGTGGGCGGTCAGGTGTGCCAGGAGATGCTTGACCTCGTCAAGGGTGACTGGGATGAGGCTGCTGTCGCGGCTTTTGGGACAGCAGCCGTGGTGATCCGGCAGGCCGGGGGCAGGCACCTAGCGGATGCGGCGATCACGCAGCGCCCGTTCGCATGTGTCGATTATGTGCGGTGACGGCCTGGAATTCGTCGTCCTGGAAGTCCCAGTTTCCAGATGGACCGACCTCCGCCTGTGCTCCCATCTCGGTTGTGCGGATCGCAAGCGCAAAAGAGGCGCTCCGGATTGACTTTGATCTTGCTCACTGACTCTACCCTAGCGTGGTTTCACGTGTCAGAAGCCCAATGCAAGGGCAATAGGCGGGTCCGTTTTCCGAGATGTGGAAAGATTTAGGATCATCACAGGGTGACATCAAGACCCCTGTTCTTGATAGTTCAACAAGGGCGCGTCAAGGGCAAGTAGTACGGCTACACGCAAGAAGTCTGGCAAGAGTCAGGAATGGGTCCGCTAGGCCAGTAGAACCTCTTTCCGTGAACTCTGCGGTCGATGCGACCCTGTACCCAGTACGTTGGCGCTGACCGGAGAACGTTCAAGAAGTGGGACTTGGCGGACTGTCAGTATCAGCGCCTCTCGCCCGGTGAGTTGTCGACTGGGCGACGGTCACTTTCGCGCAGGCTCACGATGTTTTCCGGTCTCAACGGTCATCTGGGCGGCTCTGTCCCGGTGGACAGGCAAAGAGACTGGTCACCTCCGTTGTCAGGTTTTGTTGGCGTGAAAATGTCATCGCCATGAAGTCGAGAGAAAACTGATGATGGATTCATTCGCCACTGACTGTGTGCGCCAGTTGAGTCATCGAGTCTAGCGGAACCGCTGCGGGCGGATCATTTCCGACTTCGGGAGCATCGCCTACTCGCTTGTGTGGGAACTCCTCATGTCGCGGTCAGTGCCGAGATATATCAAGATGGCAATATAGGAACATGGCAAATGGTTGACAGATGCTAAGAGAAGTCATAGCTTCCGTGTCACCTTGCTGTTGCAAACGATTGTCATCTTCCGGGATAAGGATGGAGTACTCATGCCGCGACAAGGACAAGGGACTCTGCTGACCGGAGTCCGGCCCTTCCCGCTCACCGCCCTTCGGCATCCCACTGTCACCACGCTCCTGGACGATCATTGGGCCCTGCTGGCTGACCTCATGGACGGCCTGGGGTCACCGCTGCATGTCGTGCTGCCGGAGGTCTTCGAGGAGAATGTCACCGGTCTCCGGCAGGCGTTCGCCGATGCGGGCGCCGAGGTCGACATCTTGTTCGCCAAGAAGGCGAACAAGGCGGACTGCTACGTCTCCTCAGGCGCCGCGCTCGGTGTCGGAATCGACGCCGCCAGCAGTTCCGAACTAGTGAAAGCGCTTGCCGGTGGAGTGCCCGGACACCGGATCGGCATCTCGGGTCCGGAGAAGGACGACACCCTGCACGCACTCGCCGTCCAGCACGACTGCCTGGTGGCCATCGACTCGATCGACGAGCTCCGCAGGCTGGCCGCGGCCGCGCGGCTCGCGCGCCGGCAGGTCCGGGTGCTGTTGCGATCCAGGACGGGTAGCCAACCGGCAAGCCGCTTCGGCATGGCCGCCGCCGAGCGCGACGCGGCCGTCGGCCTGTGCGTGGAACTCGCGGACCACGTCGGTTTCCGGGGATTCTCGTTTCACCTGGGCGGTTACTCTCCCGAGGATCGCGCGGTGGCGGCGAACGAGATGATCGAGCACTGTCTCGACGCCAGGCGGCGTGGCGCGCGGTCCGCCGACGTGGTCGACATCGGCGGCGGGTTACCGATGCGCTATGTCGATTCGCGACTCTGGGACGAATTCCTCCGGCAGAACGACGTTGCCCACTACCACCCGGCCAAGGCCGCCAAGGGCTTCTACTTCTACCCGTACGGTGGGAATTCGACCACCGAGGCGGCTCGCAAGATCATGAGCCATCCGGTGGACGGTGACGAGAGCTTGTCGGCGAAGGCGGCTCGCAACGGCATCCGCTTCCTCGTCGAGCCAGGACGGTCACTGTTGGACCAGGCGGGATTCACGGTGTACCGCGTGCAGCAGGTCGAGGACCGGCGGGACAGCGACGGGTACGCGATCGTGACCGTCGCGGGCAACAGCCTCAGTCTCTCCGAACCGTGGTTCAACACCGACTACCTCCCGGACCCATTACTGATCTCCGCCCGGCCCGCCGACGACGAGATGTTCCCGGCGTGCGTCGCGGGGGCGACCTGTCTGGAAAGCGACATGGTGACGTGGCGGAAGATCGGCTTTCCCCGGCCCGTGAAACCCGGTGATCACCTGGTCTACCTCAATACCGCCGGCTACCACATGGACTTCCTCGAATCGCGGTTCCATGACAACCCGCTGCCGTTGAAAGCGGTTCTTCGCCTCGGCGCCGGTGAGGCACCACCGCGCTGGCGACTGGACGGAATCTGACCCCGCTTCGAACTAAGGAGAAGCTCGCATGTCACAGAGTTACGCCGCGCCCGGACAGCTGTGGTTGTTGCCGCAATCGGAGCAGGAAGTGCTGGGTTTCGATTACCGGCGGGTGCTCGAAGTCGTCGAGCGGACCTACCGCGCTGTGGACACGAGCGGGCCGAACAGCCCGGTCAAGACCATCATCGACGACCCGGACGACCACTCGCTGAGCTACTCGATGGTCGCCAAGGACGTCGCCAGCGACACCGTGTGCTTCAAGGCCGTCTACGAGTTCGACCCGGCCCGCACGCGGGACGGTTATCGGTTCCACTCGTTCATCTTCATCGCCGACGACACCACCGGGGCGCCGATCGCGCTGATGGACGTGGTGAAACTCGGGCCGTTGCGCTCCTCGGCCACCAGCGCGCTGTTCGCCCGTGCGGCCTGCCCGGACGCCCGCAGCGCTCTGGTCGTCGGCACCGGTGTCCAAGGACAGATGGCCCTGCCGATGCTGCTCGCGGCGCTTCCGGAGCTGGACCGGTTGCAGGTGTTCGGCACCTATGCCGATGGTCTGCGCGCCGTTCAGAACAGTGTCGACGGTCGCGAGGTCACGATCGCGGACGATCTCCGGAAAGCCGTGGGCGAAGCGGACATCGTGATCGGGGCCTCCGGCCTGTCCGTGACGGAAACGGTCCAGCGCGAGTGGATGAAGCCGGGTGCGCTCGCCGTGCTGCTCGGATACGGCGTGCACGACGTGTTCCACGGCGCGGACTACCGGATCGCCACCAACATCACCCAGATGCACATCACCTGCGGCAAGCTGCGGGCCGCGGACGGCAGTCTGCCCCCGGTGGACGCAGAACTCCCGGACATCCTGCTCGGCCGGGCGCCCGCCCGGCGTAATCCCGACGACGTGGTCTTCGCCTACAACAGCGGTATGGCGGTGACTGACGCCGCCCTGGGCCGATACATCGCGGATCTCGCGCTGGCGGCCGGACGCGGGAACAGGGTCGATTTCTGGTGAGCACCGTCCCGATCAAGGCCGGCACCGACGTGATCGAACCAGTGACCGCGGCATCCCTGGTACGCCGGGAGGTGGTGAGCCTGCCCGCCTACGATCCCGGCGCCGACACCGACGAGGTGGCCGCTCTCAGTGGTGTCGCCCGCGTCGTCAAGCTTTCCAACAACGAGAGCCCGTTCGGTGCCTCTCCCGCGGTCGCCGAAGCCGTGCGCCTGCGGGTGGACGACAGCCTTTCCCGTTATCCCGACCCCACCGGCAAACGGCTGGCCGAGGCCATCGGGAAGAGCCTGGCCGTGCCGGCCGGACGGATCGTGCTCGGCAACGGTTCGGAGAACATCCTGGAACTGCTGTGCCAGGCCGTCCTCGATCCGGGTGATCTGGTGACCACGCAGGCGCCCGGGTTCAGCCTGCACGAGATCTTCCCGCGCATGATGGGCGCGCGGGTCGAGAAGGTTCCGGTCACGGCGGAGTTCGGGTTCGACGCCATCGCCTGGCGTGACGCGCTGGCCGCCGGCCCGAAACTGGTCTTTCTCGCCAACCCGTGCAACCCCACCGGCGCGATGCTCGGCGCAGGCGAACTGGGACGCGTTGTGGCAGGCACCCCGAAGTCGGCTTTGCTGGTGCTCGACGAGGCGTACTGCGAGTTCGCCCGTCCCAATCCGGATTACCCCGACGGGCTGGAGGTTCTGCGCGGGCAGGACCGGCCGTGGATCGTGCTGCGCACCTTCTCCAAGGCCTACGGATTGGCGGGCGTGCGGGTGGGGTACGGCATCGCCTCCGACGCCGCCCTGGTCCAGGCTCTGGACCGGGTCCGCACTCCTTACAACGTCAACCAGCTGGCGCAGGACGCCGCCATCGCCGCGCTGGGAGACCACGCGCACCTGGCGGAAACGGTGCGCCGCACCGGGCTCGAGATCGCCAGGGTCACGAAGCTGCTGCGCGGCGCGGGTTTGCGCGTGGTGCCGTCCTCGGCCAACTTTCTGTTCATCGAGACGGATCACCGCTCCGACTGGGTGGCAGAGGCGCTGCACCGCGCCGGGATCGTGGTCAAGGCGTGGCGCGAGCCGGGATACGAGAACTTCATCCGAGCCTCACTGTCGACGCCCGAAGACAACGACCTCTTCGTGCTGTGTCTGACGGAGATCTGCGCGAAGGGAGCGCGATGATCAAGGACAGGGTATCCGATCTGATCGGGTGGACGCCGCTGCTCAGACTGGCGGTCGCGGACGGGATGGGAACCGTCCTGCTGAAGCTGGAGCAGTACAACCCCACTGGCACCGCCAAGATCCGCATGGCCCGGAACATGGTGGACGAGGCCGAAGAGCAGGGGCTGATGCTACCCGGCGGGTGGCTCGTCGAGGCCACCTCCGGCAACACAGGGCTCGGCCTGGCACTCATCGCCGCCGAACGCGGATACAAGTTCACCGCCGTGGTGGACAACCACTCCAGTATCGACAAGCTGCGCGGAATGGTCGCCTACGGCGCCGAGATGCTCAACATCGCCGGGAACAAGGAGGGGTTGGCCACTGCCGAACGCTATGCGGAGGCCCGCCGGTTCGCCGCAGAACACGGCGCGTACCTGACGGCGCAGGACACCAATCCGGGGAATCCCAACGGTTACCGGCCACTCGCCCGTGAGTTGCACGACGACCTGGGCGACGGCATTCACTACCTGTACGGGGCCGTCGGCACCGGCGGTTCCCTCTGCGGCACCGGCCGCGCACTGAGGGAGCGCGTCCCGCACGTGAAGATCATCGGCGTCGAGCCGGTGGGCTCCGTCAACTTCGGTGGGGAACAGGCGCCTTACCACCAGTCCGGGACCGGGACGCCGGAGATCGGGGAGATCTGTGACGTCCTCGACTACGGCCTGATCGACGAGGGGCTCAAGGTCAGCGACTCCGAAGCGTTCGAAACCTGCCGTTACCTGGCAAGGAATTTCGGCCTCCTGATCGGCGGCTCGGCTGGCGGAGTGGTCTACAAGGCCTTGGAGCGGGCGCGGAGCGCGGGGCCCGAGAGCACCATCGTCGTGCTGGTGTGCGACGGCGGCGAGAAGTACCTGGACACCGTGTTCGACGACGAGTGGATGACGGCCAACGGTTTGTTCGACGTTCAGGTCGCCGACCGGCTCGCCTCGATGTTGCGGCCTGCCCGGTCGATGGAACCGGGAAGGTGCTTGATGAGTCCCGTTGACGCGCTGCCGGCCACCACTAAGTGACATAGACGAACAGGGAACGTGGAGGTACGGCTGTGTGGTCGACGATCAGGTTGTTTTTGAGCTTGCGCCCGCGGGCTTGGCTGGGGATCGCCGGTCTTGTCGGGTTGATGTTGCTGGTGACGGCGACCTACGTCGGTCAGGGTCTGCTGATCGCGCACCTGTTGTCCGGGGTGTTCTCGTCGATCGACGTGGGCGGGCTGGTGACCTCCCTGGCCGCGATCGGTGTATTGCAACTGGTCCGGGTGCTGCTGATCGTGGTGAAGGATTCGTGGGCCCCGCGGGTGTCGGCGCGGGTGAAGGAAGCGGTGCGCGAAGGGCTGACGCTCAAGCTCATGGAGATCGGGCCCGGACAGGCGCAGCGGATGCGTTCCGGTGATCTGCAGTCGACCTTGGTGGACTCCGTGGAGCTGCTCGACCCCTTGGTTGGCCGGTTCGTGCCTTCGGTGCTGGCTTCCGTCCTGGGATCCTGCTTCGCTTCGGTGTACGTGATCGCGGTCGATCCGTTGGTGGGCTTCGTCGTGCTCGCGTGTGCGCTCCTGGCACCGTTGACCAAGGTGGCGGGGAGGAACTGGATCCAGGAACGCGGGGACCGTTGGATGGTGTCCTACCGCGGGATGTATTCGGAGAGCCTGGATGCCGTGCAAGGAATGGCGACGCTCAAGGCGTTCAACGCCAGTGGCAGGCGAGGCCGGGAAATGCTGGAGCGTGGTGAAGCGTTCTGCCGGGATTCCATTCGGCTGATGGTGGCGTGGTGCGGTTCCTCGACTGTCGCCGCGATGGTGGTGACGATCGGCACGACCGCTTCGGTGGCCTTGAGTGCCTGGCACGCGGCCACCGGCTCGCTCAGCGTCGCCGGATTGTTCACGATCCTGATGCTGGCCCGCGAAACCTTCCGGCCCATGCACGAACTCGAATCGGCTTACCACGCGGCGTACTCCGCGATCCCGGCCGGTCGCGTGGTCGCGGAAATCCTGTGCATCGAACCGCACGTACGGGACTCGGCGCCCGAGACGCCCGCATTGCGGAAGAATCCCCCCGGGGTGGAATTCCGCGATATCCGGTTCTGCTATCCGACCCGGAGCGCCCCGGCACTGGACGGGTTCAGCCTGACGGTGGCGCCGGGGGAGCGGGTGGCCATTGTCGGCCGTTCCGGTGCGGGTAAGAGCACCGTACTCGGGCTGCTGATGCGGTACTTCGACCCGGACTCGGGCTCCGTCCTCGTCGATGGCCGTGACACGGCCGAGTTCCCCCTGGTCGACCTGCGGTCGCTGATCGGCGTCGTGGCTCAGGACACCTATCTGTTCCACGGCACGGTCCGGGAGAACCTGCTGCTGGCCAAGCCGGACGCCACCGAGGAGGAGATCGGCCGTGCGGTGACCGCGGCGCAGGCGACCGATTTCATTTCCCGTCTGCCGCAGGGTTTCGAGACGGTCGTCGGTGAACGCGGCCTGAAACTGTCCGGCGGTGAGCGGCAACGCATCGCGATCGCCCGTGCCCTGCTCAAGGACGCTCCGGTGCTCGTTCTCGACGAGCCGACATCGAGCATCGACGCCGCCAACGAAGCGGAGATCACCCAGGCGCTCGGTGAACTGTCCCGCGGCCGGACCACGGTCGTCATCGCGCACCGGCTGTCCACCGTGCGCGAGGCCGACCGGATCGTGGTGATGGACTCCGGCCGGGTGGTCGAGTTCGGCAGTCACCCGGATCTGGTGGCACGCAAGGGCCTCTACGCAGAACTAGTCGCTACCCAGACCGGAGCACCCGCATGACCTCGACCGCACACATCCACACCCCCGGCGTCGGACACGGACATGGACACGGACTCGGACCGGGTGAAGTGCCGATGTCCGGCCGGTCGCTGGCCGCCAGGCTGAGGAGCCTGATGCCCCTGTTGGGGCCGCACCGCCGGCTCATCACGGTGGCCTACCTGGCCGGTGTACTGCACCAGCTCCTCCTGCTCGCTTCGTCCGGGATCGGCGCGTATGTGGTGGCACGGGCGGCCGGAGGTGCCTCGCTGTCCCAGCTCACCGGTTGGCTGATCGCGCTCGGTTGTCTCATCGTGCCGCTGGTCCTCCTGAACATCGCCGACAGCACCTACGCTCACGTCGCCGCCTTTCGTGCGTTGGCCGACACTCGGACCAAGGTGTTCGCTGCCTTCGAAAGGCTCTCACCCGGCTACCTGCTCGAACGGCGATCCGGCGACCTGGGCGCCGCCGCGGTCTCCGATGTGGAGCAGATCGAACTGTTCTTCGCCCATACGCTCAGTCCGCTGGCGGTCGCGTCGACGGTGCCGGTGGCCACCACCGTCGTGCTGGGTTGGTTCCATTGGTCGTTGGCTTGCGTCCTGGTGCCGATCCTGGTGCTGCTCGCCTCGGTCCCGGGGTGGTTGCGGCGCCGCGCCGAACTACACGGAAACGAGCTGCGTGACTCCTTGGGCCGGATGAGTGCCGACAGCACCGATACCTTCCAGGGCCTGCGCGAGCTGGTGAATTTCGGTGCGCACGCCCAGCGGCTCGGGTTGCTGCGCAAGCAGGGTTCGCGGTTGGCCGAGGCGAAGTCCGCGCACGGGCGCCGAAGCGGCATCGAGTACGCCGCCACGGACACCATCGCCCTTCTCGGGACACTCGCGGTGCTCCTGCTGGGCGCGCGGCTTGTCGCCACCGGTGAGCTCGACCGCGCCCTCTTCCCGGTCGCTGTCGTGCTCGCCGGAATGGCGATGCTGCCGGTGCTGAGGGTGACCGAGGTCGCACGTGAGTTGTCGATCGTCGCGGCGTCAGCCGACCGCCTCAACACACTGCTCGACGCGCCCGCACCGGTGTCGGACTTGGTCAGCCGTCCCCCGGAAGGTCCGATCGTGCCGCATGTCCGCTTCGACGACGTCACCTTCGCCTACCGCAGTAACCTGCGGCCCGCTATTCGGGAGGTCAGCTTCGAGGTCCGTCCCGGTGAGACCGTCGCGCTGGTGGGGCACTCCGGTGCGGGTAAGTCCACCTGCGCCAATCTGCTGCTGAGATTCTGGGACGTCACCACTGGTTCGGTGTCGGTGGGCGGGCACGACGTCCGCGACTTCCCGCAAGAAGACCTCCGCGGCCTCATGACGCTGGTACCGCAGGACACCTTCCTGTTCAACACCACCCTGCGCGACAACATCCGTCTCGGGCGCGCCGACGCGTCCGACGGCGAGATCGAAGCCGCCGCAAGAGCCGCTCAAGCCCACGAGTTCATCATGACCCTGCCGGACGGCTACGACACTGTCGCGGGCGAACTCGGCGCGCGGATGTCCGGCGGCCAGCGGCAGCGGATCGCGATCGCCCGTGCCCTGCTGAAAGACGCCCCCATCCTCGTCATGGACGAGGCGGTGTCCAACCTCGACGCCGCGAGCGAACAGGCGGTGAGTGAGGCGATGGACGAGGCCCGGCACGGGCGCACCACGCTGATCATCGCCCACCGCCTCTCCACCATCAGGACCGCCGACCGGATCGTCGTCATCTCGGGTGGACGTGTCGCCGAAACCGGAACCCACGAAGAACTCCTTACCCGCAACGGTGCCTATGTCGAACTGCTCGCCTCGCAGCTCGAAGGATTCGTCAAACAGCCTTCCTGATCGCGGAAAACCGAAAATCACAGAATTCACAAGGAGTGGACCTTTGGACCCGGTGACCACGAATACCTCCGGTTTTCTGTACCGGAGCCCGGAACTGTACGATTCGATCTATCGGTTCGACGACACGGGCGTCCGCCTGACGAAGATGTGCCACGAACTGCTGGTGCGGAACGGGAAACTACCGCCGAGCCCGGTACTCGATCTCGGGTGTGGCACCGCCTATAAACTCGCCTACCTGCATGAAGCCGGCTACGAGTGCGTCGGCGTCGACTATCTGGAAGGGATGATCCAGTACGCGCGTGGCGAATATCCGGACATCAGGTTCGAAGTGGGCGATGTCCGCGATGTCCGCGTCGGCCGGAAGTTCGATGTCATCACCTGCCTGGGCTGGGTGATCGAGAACGTGCACTCGTGCGAGGACATCACGAAGGTGATGGCCACGTTCGCGACCCATGCGAATCCCGGCGCGCTGCTCGTGCTCGGTACGCACAATCCCATCGGGGACTTGGTCGCGCTGGGCGCGAAGAGTGATTTCGCCATCGAGCGCGAAGATTTCCAAGCGACGGGCAGTGCCTCGTTCACTGTCGACCGACGTCGGCAAATCCTCACCCGGAACCTGACCTGGTCACTGGCGGGAGGTGCCACCGAGGAAGAAGTGACGAGCTACCGCCTCTTTTTCCCCATGGAGTTGGAGCACTATTTGACCTCGCATGGTTTCGGCGACGTCACGATGTATGACGACATCGAGCTGACTTCGACGGACCTGGAGGGCTCCATGCTGTATGTGACCGCCACCTATCAGGGCTGAAACAGCGGGGACCAGGCTTCGGTGGCGTATGGGGATGGCGATCTCGAGTGATCGACGCGCCGACGGGGCCGGTCCGTGTTTCGTCCCGTTCGGCCTTTCGTGGTTTTGATCCGACCGCGTCCGACGCCCGTGGTCATGATTCAGCTCACTCGGCGGCTGCGGCGCCTCGTTCAGACCGGTTAACTGTGATTGTCATTTTCATTATCGTCCGTAGGGATTCGTCAATGTCGCATCGTCTTGGCCTCAGCGCCTTAGCCGGCCTTCTAGCGGTGACCGCGGGCTGCGCCGCGACGAAGCCGGACGTCGCGGCGGGCGGTGTCACCCTCGAGAACTGCGGTGCCCAGGTGAGGGTGGACAAACCGCCTCGGCGCGTCGTCACGTTGGACCAGCAGACCACCGAGACTCTCCTGACACTCGGGCTTCGCGAGGACATCGCGGGTACCGCCCTGCAGTCGGGGCCGGTATCGGAGGAACACCGCGCCGAGTACGCGACGATCCCGATGATCAGTTCCCAGGAGGTGACCGGAGAGCAACTCCGCGCCGCCGATCCCGATTTCGTGATCAGTGCGTTCGTCAGCCGGTTCACCCGCGAACAGGCAGGCACCCGGGCCGAGTTGGCCGATCTGGGTCTGCCGTCCTATGTGAGCGAGGTGGACTGCCCCAAGTATCAGCCGGACAAAACGCCGTTCGAGCGGTTGTTCACCGATTACGAGAACTTCGGCACGATCTTCGGCGTGCGCCAGCGAGCCGCCGGCCTCATCGGCGAGCAGCGTGCGGTGGTGGCCGACGCGGAGAAGGCGGCCGCGGCCCGGGCAGCCAAGCCGACGGTGGCCTATCTGTACTCCGTCCACAATGGCACGCCGTGGGTGGCTGGCGGCAGCGGGATGCCCGCCAACCTGAGCCGCGTTCTCGGCGCCAAGAACGTTTTCGACGACGTCGACAGAGACTGGGCCGAGGTCGGCTGGGACCAGATCGTCGCCCGGAACCCGTCGGTCATCGTGATCGCCGACCTGCCTGGCCGGGGCCAGCAGAACGACACCGCTCAGGAGAAGATCCAGCTGATGCGTGCGCACCCGGTGCTCTCGCAACTCGACGCCGTCCGTACCGGCCGGTTCGTGACCGTCCCCGGCCTGGAACTCGACGCCACGGTGCGCAGCGTGAACGCGCTCAAGACGATCAACGACGGTCTGGCGAAACTCGCATGACCGCTACCGAGAACCAGGTGCCGGCTCCGGTGACCGGGGAAGCGAAGACCCGGCGCACCGCGACCCCGACCTGGGTGCTGTTCGCCGTCGGCCTGGCCGTTCTGGCGCTGTCCATCGGGGTCGCCATCGGCGTGGGCGCCAACGGTGGCAGCCTGCAGGAGGTCACCCGCTCGGTCGGCACCCATCTCGGGCTGCCGGTGGAGCCGGTGTCCCGACTGTTCGACTCGCTGATCTGGCAGCTCCGTGTCCCCAGGGTGCTGTTGGCGGCCTTGATCGGCGCGATGCTCGCCGTGTCGGGGACCGTGCTGCAAGGCCTGACCGGCAACGCCCTGGCCGACCCGTACCTGCTCGGCGTGTCCAACGGCGCCTCGGTCGGTGCCGTCGCGGTGACCTTGTTCGGCCTCGGCGGCTCCGCGCTCGGGTTGTCCGGCGGGGCGCTGGTGGGTGCGCTGCTGTCCTTCGGCTTGATGATGCTGTTGCTGCGCAACGGTATGCGGACGATCCGCATTGTGCTGACCGGCGTTGTCGTCGGCCAGCTCTTCGCCGCGCTGACCTCACTGCTCGTCATGGCTTCTGCGGACGCGGAGACCACTCGCGCCATCACCTACTGGCTGCTGGGCTCGATGACCTCCGCCCGCTGGGACGAAGTCGTCCTCTGTGCCATCGCCTGTGTCGTCGGGCTGGCGGGATGCTGGACCCGGTCCCAGGCGCTGGACGCCTTCTCTTTCGGCGAGGACACCGCCGAGTCGCTCGGGATCAACGTGCGCGTCACCCGGATCACCGCGCTCATCCTGACCGCCCTGCTGACGTCAGTCGCGGTGGCCTCGGTCGGTGCCATCGGCTTCGTCGGCCTCATCGTCCCGCATGCCGCGAGGTTCGTGGTCGGCCCACGACACCGGGTCCTCATCCCGTTCGCCGCCATCATGGGCGCGGTGTTCCTGGTGCTGACCGACGCGCTGGCCCGGATCGCGCTGGCCCCCAGAGAGGTCCCGGTCGGCGTGGTCACCGCCGTGATCGGCGTCCCGGTGTTCCTCCTCATCATGCGCAGGCGGGGAGAGCTGTGAGAATCGATGTGGAATCTCTGAGCTGGGGTGTCCCCGGCCGGAGCATCGTCGATGACGTCGCGCTGAGTGTCGGCACCCGCGAAGTACTGGGTCTGGTGGGGCCGAACGGGTCCGGCAAGTCTTCGCTCCTGCGCTGCGTCGCCGGACTGCGCAAGCCCAGCCGGGGGACCGTGCGGTACGACGGTGCGGACATCTCGGACTGGGACAGCAAGCGCATCGCGCGTCGCGTGGCTTTCGTAGAGCAGTACACGGATACCGAGAGCGACCTTCGCGTGGCCGATGTCGTGGACCTCGGCCGCACTCCGTTCCGCGCGAACTGGCGAAACCAGGACCATCGTGACCACGTCGTGGTGGAGGCTGCGCTAAGCCGTATGGGCCTGACCGACCTGCGCGCCAGGCACTGGAAGACCCTCTCCGGCGGAGAGCGTCAGCGCACGCACATCGCTCGCGCTCTCGCGCAGCAGCCTTCGGCCATCCTGCTCGACGAACCCACCAACCACCTCGACATCCGACACCAACTCGATCTCATGCGCCTTCTGGCCGCAGCCGACCACACCGTGGTGATCGTCTTGCACGACCTGTCGCTGGCGGCACGCTTCTGCGACCGGCTGGTACTGCTGGATCAAGGGCGGGTTGTGGCCTCGGGCGCTCCACTCGACGTGTTGACGCCCGCGCGCCTCCGGGAGGTGTTCACCGTCGAAGCGGAAGTCGAACCCGATCGTGCCGGCGACGTCCGTATCCACTACCGGTGATGTGTCCAGCCGCCGGGCGGCGATTCACATGTATTCGCCGCAGGTCCTGCTGTGCTGACATGTCGAGTGTAAAGGTCGGATTTGTTGAACGAACGCAGTTATCGAATTTCCGGTTACTATAACGATATTTGCGCTCGCGGGGCGCGCCGGGTCTTTTGATGCTAGCAGACAGGAAACGGTGGCGCGGGTGAGCACTACGGCCTTGACGCCGACCTGCCTGCACGAGTCCGGCTGCACCTAACACCGCGCATGGCCGGTGCCGATTGCGAGCTGAGGTACGAGGAGTACTGCGGGCTGGCCAAGACCTTCGATCTGCCTGCTGTGGGGAGAAGCCGGTGACCGGCTCGCCGGAGTGCTCGACCAAGTCGTCAAGGACACCGTCGAGGTCCCAGTCCGCCCACCGCAACAGCCGCTATATCCAGTTCGGGGACACCCTCATGACCCGCTCAGCCAGCTTCCAGCCGTCCTTCCGCTCCAACTCCGTGACCAGTCCGGACAGCTACTCCCGCGACCGGTCCCGCGGCTCCGACCGCGCGAACCGACCAGTGATCCGCTCATGCACCCAATCCAAATGCTCCATCAGCACATCGGGCACCACAACGATGAAGTCCCGCCCGCCCTTCTCCGCCGGATGCCGTCACTGACTGAGACAAACGTGAGCACCATGAAAAAGTCCTGTTGTTTCCGTGACACCGCGCCGCGTCATAGTGCTCTCCCGCTGCACTCCCTAGAGGTGGCAGCGTCTCTACTGCGATGATGACAGGAGAAACCAGAAATATGAGCCAAGCACGAAAGTTGGTGTCAGCCACGGGGGTGCTCCTCGTGTCCTTGGTAACGTTCGGGAGTATCACGGGATCGGCACAGGCGGTCGTTGGAGGCGAGGATGCCTCCGATGAATACCCTTGGGCTGCACAAGTCACGAGTCACCTGCAAGATAATTACGACGCCGATTGTACCGGTGCGCTGATCGCGGATGAGTGGGTTGTCACGGCTGCTCACTGCATCGTCCAGATCCCAGAAATTGCGAACATCGGTGATCACCCTGATCCGAGCATTGTCAAGAACCCAGTGCTTAGTCGCGATGACGTTCGTGTCCATATTGGTTCAAATAACCGAGGTCAAGGAGAGTTTCATCGCGCGAAACGCTTGGTCAAGGCGCCCAATAATGAGGACGTAGCGTTAATCGAGCTCGCCGAGCCGTCGACGAAGACGCCTATCCCTATTGCAGAGTCGTCTGGGTCGCTGACAGGACGAGATGCTCGTATCCTCGGCTGGGGCGATACGCTACCGTGGAAGCCGGGCTGCAAGGAGAACTGTGTCAAAGAGTCGGAGAAGCTGAAGCAGCTGAACGTCTCATTCATGTCGATAGATGAAAATATTAAGGGTCTTGATCCCGCTGCGCGCCTCGCTTGGTACCAGTCATCAGAAAATCAGACGGGTCAGGGTGATTCCGGAGGGCCTGTGATGGTCAAAACTGATAACCACTGGAAGCTCGTGGGAACACATATCGGTAGCGGCACTGTCGATGGTGGCGACAAGAAGATAGTTGGATTTTCCAGCAATATTACCAACTTTCTCCCATGGATCAAGAGTGCAATTTTCTGTCCAAAGTTCTCGTCATTGGACCGTAAACGACAGGATCTGGAGGAGAGGTACACGTCCCTGAGCAGGAATCGCAGCCCAAAGGATCCTGACCTGGTGAAGCTGCGCAGCGAGATCACCAGCTTGGCCACGACCGTGGCGCAAGGGTTTGCGAAGATCGCCGACCCTGGCTGTGCCGTCAAGAGCAGCAACTAAAACCATACGCCGAATCGTAACAAGAGAGATTAAATGACAAAGCCCCATATGAAACGACGAATGATCGCGTCCGTGGTCAGTGCAGGAGGATTTGCTCTGGCCGCCTCACTCGGGCAGGCCCTGACCGCGCCGATCGCATCCGCCGATGAGCTTCACGACCTGACTGTCCTCGCGAACACCGGAAAGCAGCAGACCACTCAGGCCGAAGACCACGCCAGAAAGATGGAAAGCATGAAGCCGGTGGCTCCGGTTCCGTCTGGGGTGGCTGGGCGGCCAGCGGTATCGCCGGGTGTTGGTGGGTCGGTGAATCCGGTTAACGTTCCGCCGAAGCCGGGTTCGTTGGTTGATGATGTCATGAAGCCGGTGGCTCCGGTTCCGTCTGGGGTGGCTGGGCGGCCAGCGGTATCACCGGGGCCGGGTGAAGAATCTCAACTGTCAGGCCGTGGTGTCCCGCAGGCTGATCCGGCGCCCGACCATCGAGGCTGGTCGCGCGCACACAGTCCAAGCGATGACGACGGGAGCGCCGCGCGGCAAGCTACCGGCGACGCACCCCCGAAATTGGCGTCAACTGGCAGCACTGTGCTGGCGCCCGCCGGGTTCGGGGTGGCCTTCATCGTGCTCGGCAGCGGGCTAGTCGTCTTCGTACGAAGGCGGCGTAACGTCGGCCAACACCACCGCGCGAACTAACACGCCAAAACGGGTGGGCCGACCCGTGAATTCCGGCTGGGGCCAGCCGCAGTCCGAAGGGTGGTTCCTCCTCTCGCTAGGAGGAGCCACCTTTCGTTGCCGCAATGCCGCGTCGCGACCCGGCTGAAGCGTGGTACGTTCGGCGCTCCGTCCGCGGCGAACCTGATAAAGGCGAACTGATAAATATGTTGTCTGTGGTGCGCCGTTATCGCTACTGAGTCTTTCGGTCGCCCTTCGAGGCTGTTTCTCTGCTGAAAACACGTTTCTTTTTTAATGGCAAGAAGCACTGTTCTTGATGGTCTAATTTGTTGACATGTTCCGCCTGTCTGCTCGAGTAGAGTCGTACCGAATTCGAAGGTTTGAGCGGTGTCGAAGACCGTGTTTCGGCACAACCCAAGCCGAGAGATTTGTCGGTGACTGGCGTGTGATCGTGCTTTTGGGGCGAGACCACGCGTACCAATGGAGCAGGAAGCCTGTCGTTCATGCAGCCCCGAGTTCGGTGCCTTGGACTTGCAGTCCGGTGATATGGAGGTAGCATCCGGGGTGGGATGGACGGCAATTCATCCTGGTCGGCGCTGTCGCGAGGTTCCTTGCCCTGGTGAATCCTCAGTTCGGCGTCCTGTTGTCGTGATATTCGATGTCGGGCGTGGTTCGTAGCACTTGGGTGCGACCGGGGCAGCGGGCTCGACGACCTCAGCCGAGTCTGCCCTTCCCGCATGGTTCAGGGCTAGATCTCGGAGTGTCACACGCGACCAGATTCGATGCCCTGCCCGTATCGTGGTCAACTGTGGTAGTCGTGCAATCTCCCGAAGGACGTTGTCGCTGATCGACCAACTGCCAAGCAGCGCAATTGTGCTCACTCGGCTCAAGGCTGGGATCGTGTCCAGCCCGTTAGCCCACCGATGATGGCATTCGATGCCGGCGAATAACACCAATGCGTCGACACTTCCCGGCGAGAATTGTCGAAGGACCTCGATATCCAGCGAGCGATGCTCATGCCAGGAGTAAAGTGCCACTTCTACGTTCCACCCGTCAGGTACCATGGCTGCAGTCCCCGGCGCCAAAACCATGTTGTCCGCGGTCCCTTCGCTGAGCGGATCGCGCAGGCACACGGTCACAAGAGTCGCATCGATATCCACCGGCACGCGAATCACACGGGGCGTCACGAACGGCTCCAAACACCGATCAGCCGCCTCGTCTGCGTCCGCAGCGTCTCGACGGTCTCTGCGACGCTCACGACGCCCATCCGGCAGGGCCAGGCCTGTCGTGCTCCACGAGATGACGCGAGACCGGTGACCGACTGGCCGGATCGCGGCGACCCGGCACTGCGTCGCCGCCGACCTCGACCGATTTCACCCATGCCTGCCTCGCAGGCTCGTCCATGAACGCACTCAGCGGCGCGCGCAACTCTCGGCGCCGCGCGCACCACGACGTACTGGACCACGGCACGACTTCCCTGCCGGCCCCGAGAACCTCGCAGAACGCGTGCGCGTGGACCTTCTCGATACATGGATCAGGCGGCAGGGCCCCCGGAATCATCATGCAACTCAACTCCAGCGGACTCGGAATCCATCAAGGGCTCACGGCTCGAAAAGAAACGGACTGGGTTCCATGCTACGTCCACGCAGAGCCGTCTCACTATCCCCTCGGCAGATGGCTGCCTGTAAGTGGCTTCGGGTGGCGAATATCAGTGGAACGCTGACTACCTTTGGTACATGACATATGCATTTGCATTTAAAATTGGACAGTGTCCAAAGCTGAGCATGCGCCGGTACGTGGTGTGCGCCGCCAACTTCAACGTAACGAGGCGGAAGATCTCCTGCGCATCTGTTTGGTCGGGGCGTGGGTGGCCAACTACATACGTTGACGGTATCGTAACTTGGGCAGGGTCGTACTTTGGTTCGACCCATGGTGATACAGAGCAGCGTCTCCGGGAGGACCTCTATGACCGTGCTTCATGAGCTCACTACCGTCGAGCAGTGCGCTGCCTTGCGCGCGGGAGAGGTATCAGCCCGTGAGCTCGCCGATCATTACCTGCAGCGGATCGAGCAGCATGACGAGAAGCTTGGGGCGTTCGTCCACGTCACCGCCGAACTCGCCAGGAGCGAGGCCGCGCGAGCTGACGAAGCCCTGCGCGATGGTGGCGTTGAAGGGCAGCCGCTGCTGGGGTTGCCGATGGGCTTCAAAGACCTATATCCGGCCGCTGGCGTGCCATTGACGATGGGGAGCGCGGCGATCGGCACGTTCGTGCCACCCGCAGACGGCTGGGCCGTGGGGTTGCTGCGTAAGGCGGGTGCGGTCACGCTGGGTACCACGCATGCCCCGGAGCTCGGCGCGACGGCCTACACACACAGCGATGTGGTGGGGCGACCGGCCGTTACGCCGTATGACACGGCTAGGTCCGCTGGGGGATCGAGTGGCGGGGCGGCCGCCGCTGTCGCTGCGGGTTTGCTGCCGGCAGGGCATGGCAGTGATGGCGCGGGGTCTATTCGGCTGCCAGCGGCGGTGTGTGGTCTGGTTGGCTTGAAGCCAAGCCGTGGCAGAGTGAGTACGGTGCCTGACGCGTCTTTCCAATCGTGGGCGACCGAGGGTCCGTTGGCGCGGACGGTGGCGGATGTTGCGTTGTTGCTGGATGTCATGGCACATCCACCGGCGGCCGAACTGCACCGCGTGCTGCCACCATCGACTCGGGCTTCATTCTTACGGAATGCCCAGGAACCATCCGAACGGTCACTGGTAGTCGGTGTCTGGACCGATAATGGTCTGGTTGACCCGGAGCCGGAGATCGTCCGTGCGGTGGCCCGAACCTCGGAGCTGCTATCCGAGCTCGGGCACGAAGTCGTCGAGATCCGCAATCCAGCGCCATGGGAGGAGGACAGCGCCCAGGCGCTCTGGCGAATCTTCGGGGGGATGGTGGTCGCGGCTTTGGAGCCGCATGTGCCCCCGGAACGTCGGCACTTGCTGCAGGATTTCACCAGCTGGCTGGTAGATCTCGGCGAGCGCCGCACCGCCGCTCACCATGTCGCTGACACGGATCTGCTGGCCGGCTGCGCGTCCCGGTTCCTTGCTCGCGTAGAGCCCTACGACGTCCTACTGACTCCCGTGACAACCGCGCCTCCAGTGCCCGCGGACTTCTTTCATTGGCGGGGTGTGGAAAACATAGCCGTGCGGATGCTGGAGTGGGCCGCGTATACGCCATTACAGAACTGGGCTGGAGTGCCCGCGATGTCGCTGCCAGTGCACGTC
Source organism: Amycolatopsis sp. cmx-11-12 (assembly GCF_046269425.1). Classification (NCBI taxonomy): domain Bacteria; kingdom Bacillati; phylum Actinomycetota; class Actinomycetes; order Pseudonocardiales; family Pseudonocardiaceae; genus Amycolatopsis; species Amycolatopsis sp. cmx-11-12. Next base: position 44,516 of record NZ_JADNQM010000051.1, read on the forward strand.
ACACCGGAAGGTCTTCCGGTGGGGGTCCAAATTACCGCTTCACGACATGGCGATGACGCGCTTCTGCTAGGGCTGGGGGCCCAACTGGAAAACTCCCTCGGGTGGCAATACCGGCATCCGCCGCAGTGGCACGTGTAGATCGGCGATGATGACAGGAGAACAATCCAATGACTGACGAACGGATCGCTCGCACCATTCCCGTTCCGCCTGAGCGATCGTTGGACGAGGAACGGGCGCATCGTAAACGTATCCTGGCGGCCGGGTTTCGGTTGTTTGGCAAATTCGGCTTCGAGGAAGGCGCGGCCGGCCACATCACCGCCCGTGACCCGGAGCTCACCGATCATTTCTGGGTGAACCCGTTCGGTATGCCGTTCGCGCATATTCGCATGTCGGATCTGTTGCTGGTCTCGCATGATGGGACGGTCGTGGAGGGGGATCGTCCAGTCAACGCGGCGGCGTTCGCGATCCATTCGCAGGTGCACCAGGCCCGCCCGGACGCCACGGGGGCCGCTCACTCGCATTCGGTGCATGGTAAGGCGCTGTCAGCGTTGGGGACTCGGCTCGAGCCGATCACGCAGGATGTGTGCGCCTTCTATGAAGATCACGCTCTGTTCGACGACTACACCGGGGTAGTGCTGGACGTGGAGGAAGGCAAACGCATCGCGCACGCGCTGGGGCGCCACAAGGCGATCATCCTGCGCAACCACGGCCTGCTCACGGTAGGTACGACCGTGGAAGCGGCGATCTGGTGGTTCATCACGATGGAACGTTCGTGCCAGGCACAGCTATTGGCCAAGGCTGCGGGACGCGTGGTCCACATCGAACCCGAGCAGGCCCGGCTCACCCACGGCCAGGTCGGAAGTGAACTCGCAGGTTGGTTCCAGTTCCAGGGCCTCCTGGAGAAGGTGCTGCGCGAGCAGCCCGATCTGCAGGACTGACAAGGGAGGCACAGGAATGCGATCCACCATGCAAGACTCGCCGCTGACCATTACGTCGATCCTTCGTCACGGGACCACGTGGTACGGCGAGAATGAGGCTGTGACCGCAACGGAGACCGGCACACGGAGAGCCAGCTACACCGAGGTGGGGGCGCGGTGCGCACGGTTGGCCAATGGTCTGCGCCGACTCGGTGTACAGGGATATGACCGGGTTGCCACCTTCGGATGGAACAACCAGGAACATCTGGAGGCCTATCTCGCGGTGCCGGCGATGGGTGCGGTGTTGCACACGCTCAATATCCGGTTGTTCGCCGAGCAGATCGTCTACATCGCCAACCATGCGCAGGACCGCGTGGTGATTGTGGACGCGTCGTTAGTCGACGCCTTCGCCCCGTTACTGCCGCAGCTGGAGTCGGTCCGCACGGTGCTGGTCACCGGCGAGGTCGACATGAGCGTGTTGGAGGGTGCAGGCAAGCAGGTGCTGTCTTACGAACAGGTGCTGGCTCGGGAGTCTGATGAGTTTGCGTGGCCGGACGTGGACGAGTCGTCGGCTGCGGCGATGTGCTACACCTCGGGAACAACCGGTAATCCGAAAGGGGTTGTCTACAGCCATCAGTCTGCCTGGTTGCACTCGCTCGCGGTGTGCTCGGGCAATTGCCTGGGCGTGCGCTTCGACGATCGGGTGCTGCCGATCGTACCCATGTTCCACGCCAACGCGTGGGGGCTGCCGTACGCAGCGCTCATGGCAGGCGCCTCTCTGATACTTCCGGACCGTTTCTTACAACCCGAGCCGCTCGTAAGGCTGGTCGAGACCGAGCGCCCGACCCTGTCGGGAGCGGTGCCCACCGTGTGGAGCGACGTCCTGGCCTATTTGGCCACAGAGCCGGGCCACGACCTTTCGTCGCTACGTATGATCGCCTGCGGCGGGTCCGCGGTGCCGCGCGTGCTGATGCAGACGTTCGAAGAGCGCCACGGTGTGCCGATCGTGCAGGCGTGGGGGATGACTGAGACGTCTCCCGTAGCAGCGATCGCCCATCCACCGGCCGGTATCAGCGGAGAGGGCGCCTGGAGCTACCGGTGCACTGCAGGGAGACTGCTGTGCGGTGTGGACGGCCGCCTGGTCGACGCCAGCGGGCATGTTCTGCCGAACGACGGCAAGGCGGTCGGTGAACTCCAAGTGCAGGGGCCCTGGATCACTGGCGCCTATTATCGCGACCCGGATCCGGGCAAGTTCGATGACGGATGGCTCCGTACGGGTGATGTGGGAACGCTGGACACACGGGGTTTCATCACGCTGACCGACCGGGCCAAGGACGTCATCAAGTCCGGGGGTGAGTGGATCTCTTCCGTCGACCTGGAACTCGCCCTGGTTGAGCATCCTGCCGTCGCAGAAGCCGTTGTCGTCGGAGTTCCCGATGCGCGTTGGCAAGAACGACCGCTTGCGATCGTCGTCGCCCGCGGTGACGAGCAGCCGAGCCCGGCCGAGCTGCGGGCCTGGCTGTCTAGGCGGATGGCTCGGTGGTGGCTGCCTGAACGCTGGGCATTTGTCGACGCCATCCCGCGAACCAGCGTAGGGAAATTCGATAAGAAACATATCCGCAGCCTGCACGCCGACGGGCAGCTCCAGGTGACCCAACTGCGCGCGTCGCCCCAATCGGGTACCGATGCGTAAAGCTTCGCCGACGCAGTCGGCTCGAGTCGAGGACCTCGCTGAGACTGTGGAAAGGCATAACTGGAGCGGATAGTTGCGGGTCCGACCCACGCGGCTGCACACCCCGGCGAGCGCGGACGAACTGTTGGCTGCGGCGAGAAGCGGACTCGGGACGCTCCGGGTCGTTACCAGCGCGACCTTATAATGCGTGCCGGCATTCATCGCGGCCGACAATATCTCGCTATCGCTTGTACTTGCAGGCCCAACGTGTACATCGCGTTCCGCAACTACCATCAATTACCGTACCCGCCATTCTTTGGTGCAATGAAAATCATTCTCGACGCCGTCGATGGGCGGCCATGTGGGGGTAAGATGCACGGCCTGCCCGTAAATTTCCTAGGGGAGCGCTTCGGCGAGCTGTCTGACCGCCGCGATCCAATCGGCGTTTTCACCAACGACTACCTCAACCGGACCCTGGGGCCTCTACCAGAGCGGAGGGTACGCTGATGCGCCTCGAGCGCGGGATCGCCACGAATAGGGGCAACATCGTGCCGATCGGGCACAGTCGGCATACCGGCGCGGGGTTCGCGGCTATCGACCGTGCCACCGCCGAGATCGAACCATCGTTCGCGGTCATCGATCTAGGGGCGCTACGCCACAACGCGAAGGACATGGTGCGTCGCGCGGGTGGGAAGCCAATCCGTGTCGCCAGCAAGTCGGTCCGCTGCCGGGCGTTGTTGCGTTATCTACTCGACAATGACGGATTCGCTGGAATCCTCGCGTATACGCTGCGTGAGGCGTTATGGCTCGGGCATGAGTATAGTGACATTGTCGTTGGGTATCCGACTGGTGACCGGGAAGCGCTGCGGGAGCTCGCGGCGAGTCGTAACCTGGCCTCGCGCATAACGATTATGGTCGATTCGCTCGAGCACTTGGAGTTCATCGCATCGGCGATCGAACAGCCCGCCCACTCCATCCGGGTCTGCCTCGATATCGACGCCTCGTACCAACTCGCTGGTGGCCGCCTATACTTCGGTGTTCGTCGTTCGATCGTACGAACACCGGACCAGGCGTATGACTTGGCGCGCGCGGTAGATACCCGCCGAGGGTTTCTTCTGGTCGGTGTCATGTGCTACGAGGCGCAGATCGCCGGACTCGGAGACAATACCCCCGGTTCCGCGCTCGCACGGGCCTGTATCCGCGCGATCCAGCACAGGTCAGGACGTGAATTGCGGAAACGACGCGCTGTGGTGGTCTCGGCGATCGAAGCGGTTACGAAACTCGAATTCGTCAACGGGGGCGGGACAGGGAGCCTGGAACGTACCGCGAGCGAGCCTGTGATCACCGAACTCGCAGCCGGATCCGGGCTCTACGGCCCCACTCTGTTCGACAATTACCGCGCCTTCCAGCCTTGCCCTGCCGCGTTCTTCGCACTCTCGGTGGTACGACGCGCATCCCCGACCATCGTCACAGTCGCCGGTGGGGGATGGATCGCGTCAGGAGGTGCTGGCCGTGACCGTCTGCCGACACCGACCTGGCCGCCTGGGCTCAGGCTTACCTCATTGGAAGGAGCGGGGGAGGTTCAGACACCGGTCGCCGGGCCGGCGGCGGCCGATCTTCACGTGGGCGACCGCGTCTGGTTCCGACACGCCAAAGCCGGGGAGTTGTGCGAACGTGTGGAAAGCCTGCACATTGTAGACGGCGATACCGTTGTCGCGACTGTTCCCACGTACCGAGGCGAGGGGAAGACCTTTGGGTGAGCAGATACGGTCCACAACCGAATCGACCGGCGGTGAGGTTGTGCACAGCAACGACAACCCCTGGTCCCGCCGGGGGTAGCGCGCAGGTGCGTCTCGGAGCTGGCAGCAGCTGTCATCGTCGGCTGTGCCGCACTCGAGTGCGGCATCCGACCTCCCGTCTGGGTCCATTCTGCCCATCGTGCTGGAACTTTCGAACGGAACACCGCAAAGCACAAAGCGACACCGCAGTCTCTGGAGTACGTTCTAGCAAATAGGGTCGGTGTAATTGAATTATTAAACGACATGCGTCATCGCTGGATGGAACGCTGCCGACTGTGCTGCTATCTTACGATCAGGCTAGGAGGTTGGTGCGACGCTATTCGGCGAGCCTGTTGAGTTCAATGAGGAGTTCGTGCAGGACGCGTATCGGGCGGCGGCGCTGCGTCAAAGTCGGAAAGCACAGTCACCGAGTATGCTGCGGTGCGCGCGCTGCTGTCGGATCGCCGGCTTAGGCTTAGTAAAGACCTTGAAAACCTGGCTTCTCTGGTACGTCAGAAGGCGGAGGATCCGGCGGCAGCCGTTGGTGTTCGGGATCAGGACCTGTACCAGGATATGCTCCACGCTGATCCGCGCGAAGGGCGGCCGGTTGTGGCCGCGTACGAGTACTGTCCGGAGCGGCCTAGTACTGCAACGGCACTCAGTTGAGTGGGTAGCCTCGCCGTTTGTAGTGGCTGAGGCGGGCTTGGTGTTGTCGTCGGCGGCGGAATCGTGACCAGGACCAGATGTGGTCGGCGGTGTCGGCGACA
>NZ_JADNQM010000052.1:0-47777 GCF_046269425.1 Amycolatopsis sp. cmx-11-12
TGCCGAAGGACCTACCTTCATCTCCGACACAGCATTGCTTTCAAGCGACTCTGGCTTCTACATCAGAACCTCTCAATCGCATTCGAGACACACGATGGAAAGAACAGACCAGCACTAGATTCCGCAGGTCCGTGGGTCCGCCGTCTGCCCAATGATGAATATGGTGAGCGTGACAGTTCTTCGGCCGCCGATGACAGCCCGGGAACGCGCACCCCCGATCCCGGATATTCAAGGCTCGGCGCTGGCCCGGGGTGACGAACCGCCTCAGCCGCCCCACATCCAACGGCTCGCCAGCGGCATTGAGCACCACCGGAAGCATCAGACAATCGCAGGCAGCCATACGGGCTTCGCGGGCAGTCATCGTCCCGACGAAATCGAGGCACGCCGTTCCGAGGCCGGTCTTCAGCTCCTCCAGACCGATGGTCACATGCACCAAGGTCCGGTAGCCATTGGTTCCAGGCTGATCCGGACAGGCCACCGCGAGGTCCACGAGGTCGACCCAGGCGTCACCCTGACGTTCGGCTTTGCTGCGCAGATCCGCCTGACCGAACTCATCCACCGGACGCGGCTTCGCATAGGCCTCCAGCGCCGCCGCGGTCCGGGCCCCGGACTCGTCATCGAGCAGGCCCTTCAGATTCCAGAACCCGTCCTTCCGGCGTTCCAACGTCAGTTCACGGCGGGGCTGGGCGGGTTCGGGATCCTTGGGCTCCTTGCCATCCGGGTCGAGCCATCCCAGCAACTGCTCCCCGAGATCCGACACCTGCCGAGGACCCGCATCCCGGGCCAACCCAGCGAGGGTCTTCTCCGCATGCTCCCGATCCTCCACCGCCACCTCGGCCGGGATTTGCCGCAGGAACTCCAGGATCTGTTTGATCCGTTCCTCGCCGATCGCGCCGTCCGCCGCCGCCGCGCCGGTCGCGGGCGCGAACGCCGGGATCTCGGTGCCATCCAAGGCGCGGGTGGGGTTCAGGTCGATCGCACGATTCACATACGGCCGCGCCTCACCAACAGACAACCCGGCGATATCGGCGAACCACGACACCGTCGTCCCATAGCCGTACAAGTCTTTCACGCCACGAGACTCGACCTCGGCCAAATACCGGCCCAACCCGGCGGACGCTACCCGCATCACCTGCAGGAACTGCTGCACGCCGTGGGCAAGCTCCAGCTTGCCAGCGCGCCACAGTTCCTGCGGCAACTCGGGAAGGATCGTCTCGGACACACCTCCATAATACCGCATTTCTGTCGAACATGTGTTCGTAATTTTACGTTACCGCGAACCGGCGCATTTACCACTGAAGGGTGATCCGGTCGGTTCGCGTGGTTACCGCATTTAGCCGACTAATTGCGGGGAACCCCGGCCGAAAGCAAGCGTTCAGCCAGAATCCGGCACCGCTCCCCCAATTCCACCGGCTCGATCACCTCGAAAGAATGTCCCAGCACCACCACATGCATCAGCAGGAAATCGAGATCCCCCGCCCCGCTCAGCACCTCACACCGCGCGTCCCCACGCGGCCGCACGACAGCCGCCGAGGCGGAAATCTGCGCCCTCACAACCGAAGCGGGCGCGTGCACCAGAAAACGTGCCTGATGCTGATAGACCCGGCTCGTCACGTTTTCCTGGACGTAGGCCGCCGCGTCAGGCGCCGGACGCGGGCGGAATCGCCACGCCCGCGCGGAAACCTCCGTCATCCGGTCGACCCGGAAGTTGCGCCAGTCGTCCCGATCGAGGTCGTAAGCCAGCAAATACCAGCGCCGTCCGGAGGCCACCAGCCGATAGGGCTCGACCCGTCGCCGCATCACACCAGAGGACGACGGATAGTCGAATCCTGCCTCGACCTCGTCCCGGCAGGCCCTGGCCAGGGTCATGAGCACGTCGGGGTCGATCGGCGCGCGGCTTCCGTCGAAGGAGACCACCGAGCCGGAGAGCGCGCGCACCTCGTGTCGCAGTCTGACCGGCAGCACCCGGTCGAGTTTGGTGAGAGCCCGGAGCGCGGCCTCACCGTTGCCCGCGCCGGCGAGCAGGGAGACAGCGGTCGCGATCGCTTCCTCGTCGTCGAACAGCAGCGGCGGCATGTCATGGCCTGGGCCGAGCTGGTAGCCGCCGCCGACGCCGTTGCTGGCCTGCACCGGATAGCCGAGCGCACGCAGCCGCTCGATGTCCCGCCGGATCGTGCGCGGGGTGACGCCGAGCCGTTCCCCCAGTTCGGGACCGGTCCACACGGCGCGCTGTTGCAGCAGCCCGAGCAGGGTGAGCACCCGCTCCGTCGTACCCCGTTCGTCCTCCATGGTCCCAGACTGCCAGAGATAGCGGACCGATCCTGTCCGCTAGGCATGCGAGAGTGTCACCATGAACCGCAAGAGCCGCGAAATCCAGGTCACCTTCGACGCCCACGACCCGAAGGCGCTGTCCACCTTCTGGCGCGATGCCCTGGGCTACGTCCACCCCGGCCCGCCGGGGGTCGACGTGCCCGAGGGCACCGATCCGCTGGACGCCTGGGACGAGTTCCTCGAACGTGTCGGCGTGCCCGAGGATCAGCGCAACTCCCGGTCCGCGCTCAAAGACCCGGCCGGCGAGGGGCCGCAGATCTTCTTCCAGCAGGTCCAGGAGGACAAGATCGCCAAGAACCGCGTCCACCTCGACATCCGCGCCGCACCCGGGCTTCAGGGGGACGAGCGGATGGCGGCCCTCGAAGCCGAATGCGACCGGCTCGTCGGGCTCGGGGCGAAGCGGATTCAGCGCTTCGAGCCCGAGCAGCCGCTGAGCCTCGGCTTCATCGTGATGAACGACCCCGAGGGCAACGAGTTCTGCCTGGACTGACTCAGACCGTCGTCACGGCGATCGCGCTGTCCTCCAGGGAGCCGAAATAGAGGGTTCCGGCCCGCTCACGGACCCCGACGAGCACATGGAACCCGTCGATCTCCCCGCGCAGTTCGTGCACCTGCTTCCCGTCCGGCGTGACACCCCGCACCCCACATTCCCGCGCGGGCGCGGGTTGAAGCGACGTCGGCAGCGCGCGGACACCGGCCCGTAACGGCGCGGGAAGCTTCTGCACCAAGGAAAGCGCGGGGACCTTCGGGCTCGCCACGGTGATCCAGATCAGCCCGTCGCTGCCGGTCGAGATGTTGTCGGGGTATCCCCACAGGTCGTCGACCAGGTAATCCTGCGTACCCGCCTTCTCGCCAGTGAGCCACACGCGAGCGACCCGGTAGGCGCCGGTCTCGGCAACGGCCACATAGGACTCGTCGGGTGGCAGCGCGACGCCGTTGGCGAACTGGAAACCGTCGGCGAGCTGCTCGATCTTCCCGTCCGGGGTCCGCCGCAGGAGACGCCCGCCGCCGGTCTGCTCGATCAGGTCGTCGCGCCACTTCTCGATGCCGAAGCGCCGCGACGAGTCCGTGAAGTACACCGTGCCGTCGGAAGCCACGGCGGCGTTGTTGCAGAACACGAAGTCGAGACCCACCGCCGAAGTCGCCAAAGTGGTGACGTCGCCACCGGCGAGCGGCATGGTCAGCAGACCGGCCTTGGCGTCGCAGATCAGGAGGTCGTCGCCGTAGAACTCCAGCCCCAGCGGGCGGCCGCCGGTGTCGCCGAGGACGTCGATCCGCTTGCCGTCCGGCGCGACGCGCAGGACGCGCCCGTCGTCGACGCCGGTGTAGATCCGGCCCTGGTCGTCGACAAGGACGTCCTCGGGACCGTGCCCGTTGACCGGGATGACCGTGACCTCGCCGAACGCCATCGCGTGTCTCCTATCGATAGGTGAGCAGTTCCGCGGTTTCCGCCTCGAAATGCGGATGTTCGTTGAACGACAGCAGGGTCACCCCGCCGCGGCCGGACACCAGTTTGGTGATGCCCGCGTTCACGGTGACCCGGTTCAGTTTCAGCAGCCCGGCCTCGGGCGTGCCCATCAGCGCGCCGCAGACCGTGGCGATGACCCCGCCGGAGCTGAAGACGACGGCGTGCTCGCCCTTGCCCAGCGACGCCACGAGATCGGCCAGCGCGTCCTTGACCCGCTCCAGGAACTGAGGCCAGGTTTCGGCGCACGGTCCGGCCAGCCCCGCCGCGATCCACGCGCTCAGCGCACCGTCCAAAGCGGCCTGATACGCCCGCGAATCGGTCTGCTGGACACCGGCGGCGTGGTACTTCGCGATATCGACGTGGTCGTATTCGTTCCAGCGCTCGTCCTCGACGACGGCGATCCCGGAGCCGAGCACCTTCAACGCCGTCGCGGCCGTGTCCCGTTGCCGGGCAAGGGAACCGGAGCGCGCCTGGCTGAATTCGACGCCGCGCCGCAGCAGTTCCGCACCGACCACAGTGGACTGTTCGAAGCCGCGCGGCGAAAGCTGGTCGTAGTTTTCCGCGCCGAACGACGCCTGCCCGTGCCGGACCAGGTAGATCGCACCCATCTACGCGTGTCCTCCTCCGATGATCCGGCGGCAGCGCCCGTCCAGATAGCCGACGAACTGCCAAAGATCCTTCAGCGCCGGATTGTTCGTCTGTCCACTGTGGAATCGGTAGTAGATCTGCTGGATCACCACCGCGAGCCGGAACAGGCCGTACACCTCGTAAAACGTCCAGTCGCCGATCTCAAGACCGGATCGCTCCGCGTACCGCCGCACGAATTCGTCGCGCGTGTACATCCCCGGCACGTGCGTCGGCTGACGACGGCTGAGCTTCATCACGTCGTCATCGTCGTCCTGCACCCAGTACGCCAGCGTGCTGCCCAGCTCCATCAGCGGATCGCCGAGCGTGGCCATCTCCCAGTCGAGGACGCCGACGATGTCGAGATCGTCGTCGAGCACCAGGTTGTCGAGCCGGTAGTCGTTGTGGATCAAGCAGATCTTCACCTCGGACGGCTGATTCTCCTTCAGCCACGCCATCACCTCGGCGCAGTCCGGGACGTTCTCCGTGCGTGCCTTGAGGAACCGCTCCGACCAGCCGCGCACCTGCCGTTCGACGTATCCGGCGCCCTTGCCGAGGTCGGCCAGTCCCGCGGCCTCGACGTCGACGGCGTGCAGTTCCACCAGCCTGTCGACGACCTTGCCGCACAGCTCACGTGCGCTCTCCGCCGGAAGTTCGAGATCAGCGGGCAGATCACCGCGCAGGATCAGGCCTTCGAGCCGCTCCATCACGTAGAAGTCGCCGCCGAGCACGGTTTCGTCGTCGCAGAACGCGAGCACCTCAGGCACGTAAGGGAAGACCGGCCGCACCGCCCGTTGGACCCGGAACTCGCGGCGCATGTCGTGCGCGGACGCGGCCTTGTGCCCGCCGGGCGGGCGCCGCAGGATCAGCTCGCGGTCCGGATAGGTCAGCAGATACGTGAGATTCGAGGCCCCACCCGGGAACTGACGAACCTGGGGCGGCGGGTCACCGAGTCCGGGCACCTGTCCGGTCAGCCAGGCATGCACCGCGGCGGGATCGAACGAGTCCTCGCCGCGTACTTCGACGGTCTTGTCCGCGGCCACCGTCATCCGAACTTCTTCAGCATCGACGCCGGGACGAACGGGAAGAGCTTCGAGAGCACGCTCCACGGCCACGTCGGCACGAACGCCTTCGCCGTCTCGGATTCGATCGCCTTCACCAGCGCCTGCGCGCCGGGCTCCGCTTTGACGGCGGCCGGGAGCTTCGAGATGTCCTCGTTCATCTCCGATTCGATGAATCCGGGAAGCAGTGTGGTGACCTTGATCGGCGTCTTCAGCAGCTCGATCCGGGTGCCCTCGGTGAACGCCGAGATCCCCGCCTTCGAGGCGGCGTACGCGGTGGCGTTGCCGGGAACACCGCGAAGCGCGAGGAAGGAGGAAACGACCACGAGGTGGCCGTTCTTCTGCTTGCGGAAGATGCCGACGGCGGCCTCGATCTGGGCGGCCGCGGCGAGGAAGTTCGTCTGGAGCGTCTGGCGGTTGGCGTCGAACCGGCCGGTGCCGATCCGCTGCCCCTTGCCGAGCCCCGCGTTCACGATCACGCGATCGAGGGAGCCGAGTTCCTCGCGGAACTCCTCGAAGACGGCGAAGACCTGGTCGTGGTCGTTCACATCCAGCTTCCGGGTGACCACGGTGATGCCGGGGTACGCCTTCTTGAGTTCCGCCGCGAGGGCTTCCAGCCGATCGACACGGCGGGCGGCCAACGCCAGGTTGCGGCCTCTGGCGGCGTACTGCCTCGCCATTCCCTCGCCGAGTCCGGAGCTCGCCCCGGTGATCAGGATGTTCTTCCGCAGGACCATGTCCGGAGCGTACCGGTTGGTAACAAGTCTGGCGCCCCGCGTTTGAAGAGCACGGACAGGCGGCTGCCCCCGACGCCTGGGGTTCGCCGGGGGCAGCCTGTCCGATAAGGGTCCTACTTCACCTGGAGCAGCTTGTTCGCCGTGCCACCGGTCGGGTTGCTGATCTTGCCGTCCGCAGCCGCGGCGACCAGGCCTTCGGAGACCTGGGCCGGGGTGGCGTCGGGGTGAGCCGACAGGTAGAGCGCGGCAGCGCCGGCGACGTGCGGCGCGGCCATCGAGGTACCGCTGATGGTGTTCGTGGCGTCGTCACCGGTGCCCCACGTGGACGTGATGTCGACACCCGGCGCGTAGAGGTCCACGACCGAACCGTAGTTCGAGAAGCTGGCCTGCTTGTCGGTCTTGTCGCTGGCGGCCACCGTGATGGCCTCCTTGACGCGGGCAGGCGAGGTGGTGCCGGCGTCGGAGGACTCGTTGCCCGCCGCGAGCGCGAAGGTCACGCCCTTCGAAATGGCTCCCTTGACCGACTCGTCCAGGGCGTCGTCCGCGCCGCCGCCCAGGCTCATGTTGGCGACCGACGGGCCCTTGGCGTTCGCCGCGACCCAGTCGACACCGGCGACGACACCCTCGGTGGTGCCGCTGCCGTTGGCGTCCAGCACGCGGACGCCGACGATCTTCACGCCCTTGGCGAGGCCGTGGTCCGTGCCGCCGATGGTGCCGGCGACGTGCGTGCCGTGGCCGTGCTCGTCGTTGGGGGTGTCGTCGTTGTCGACGAAGTCCTTGCCGCCGGTCGCGCGGTCACCGAAGTCCTTGTGCGAGCCGCGGACACCGGTGTCGATGACGTACGCGGTGACGTTGTCGGCCTTGGTCGGGTAGGTGTACTTCTTGTCGAGCGGCAGGTCCGCCTGGTCGACGCGGTCGAGGCCCCACGACGGCGGGTTGTCCTGGGTCTCGCTGATCTTGAACGTCTTGTTCTGCACGACGTATGCGACCTGCGGGTCGGCGGCGAGACGCTTCGCGGCGGCTTCGTCGGCCTTGATCGAGAAGCCGTTCAGCGCCGAGCCGAAAGTGCGGGAAAGCGTGGTGCCGTACTGACCGGTGAGGCCCTGCGCCTTGGCGGCGACGTTCGCGGTGATCTCGCTCGCCGCGGCCACGCCCTGGCCGACCGCGGTGGGCTTGAGGACGACGATGTAGCTGCCACCGACCGCGTTGGCCGCACCGGCGCCGCGGATCTCACCCTGCTGGTCGGCATTGGCCGCACCGGCGCCGAACGTGGCGACCGCCGCGGTCACCCCAGCGAGGGCGACCCCCGCCATCAAGCCGTTCCGGGACTTTCGGGACTTCAGGTTCTTCCGGGACTTGCTCACTGGTTCCCTTCCTGCCGCGCCGCGGATCACCCGGGAGGATGATCGTTGCTGAGAGCCATGCAAGCCGGTGCGCTGGTGGCCGGGCAATGATTCACAGTTACCAGTACTAGGCCAAAAGGAGTAGTGACGCTCGTCCGGAAAGGCGTTTTCGCCTGGCAGAAGGTGCCCCCGAAGCGTTACCTCAGACTGTTAAAGTTATTCGTGTTGTTATCAACCGGGCGGTGTCAAGAAACGGCAGACGGGGGCGGTCGGACAGCATATGGCGGCGGGGAGCGCTATCACGGACGAGGACGACCAGCCGCGTACGGCGTTCGCCACCGCGTTGCGGTCGGCCATCGCGACCAGCGGACTGAGTCTCGACCGCATCCAGGCCCGGCTCCTGACGCGCGGCGCGTCGGTCAGTGTCACCGCGTTGAGTTACTGGCAATCGGGGAAACGGCAGCCGGAACGGCAGAGTTCGCTGTCCGCGGTGCGGGTCCTCGAGGAGGTACTGGCGATTCCCGCCGGGTCGCTGCTGAGCCTGTTGCCGCCGCCTCGGCCGCGCGGGGCGTCGTCACGCCGGAGCCGCGCCACCACCGAACAGCCGATGACCTTCCCGCTCGAAGCACTCCAGGCCCTGTTGGAGAAGGTCGGCGCGCCGAACGCGCTCGAACAACACCATCAGCTGAAACTGGTCGGCCTGCACGACCTGTGCGAGATCGCCGCGGACGGCGGACAGCGCGCGGTGACCGCGCGGGCGGTGTTCCAGGCGGGCGCGGACGGGCAGGACCGCTGGCTGCTGGTCTACGCCCAAGGTGATCCCGGGGCGGGACCACCGGTGCTGAACACGTTGCGGAACTGCCACGTCGGCCGCGCCGAGGTCGACGACGAGCACGGGCTCACGGTGGCCGAACTGCTCTTCGACCGGCCCATCGACCGCGGCGAGACTCACCTGATCGAGTACTCGTTGACGAACCCCGGGCCGCCGTATCCGGAGTGCGAGAACACGCATTACCGCGAGTTCCGGCGGCCCGTCCGGGAGTACCTGCTGGAGATCCGGTTCGACCCGGACACCATCCCGACGAAATGCTGGCAATACAGCAGACAAGGAACGTCGCCACTGGACCGGAAGGAACTCAAACCGGACCAGGGCAGCGGCGTCCACGCCGTCGCACTCGACTTCGGTCCCGGGGTCTTCGGCATCGACTGGGAGTGCTAGTGGTTGCCATCGGAAGTCCTTCGGGGGTATTCGGCGGATCCAGGTTTCCGCTGGGCGTGCGGCCGCGAGGTCCTCGTACCGGTGTTGTACTCGGGCCTTGCGGCCGTGCGTCCAGCGGAAACCTGGGCCGTCGAGACCCCCGGAGGACTTCCGATGGTGACCACTAGTGCAGCTTGTTGCGCAGCACCTTCCCGGTCGCGTTGCGTGGTAGTTCGTCGAGGAACTCCACCTCGCGCGGCACCTTGTACCGGGCGAGGTTCGCCTTGACGTACTCGCGCACGCCGTCGACGTCCAGATCCGACTTCTCGGCCCGCACGACGAACGCCTTCAGCCGCTGCCCGAACTCGGGGTCGTCGACGCCGACGACCGCCGCCTCGATCACGTCCTCGCGCTCGACCAGGAGGTTCTCCACCTCGATCGGGAAGACGTTCTCGCCGCCGGAGACGATCATCTCGTCGTCGCGGCCGTCGATGAACAGCAAGCCGTCCTCGTCGAAGTGGCCGACGTCGCCGCTGGAGAGCAGCCCGTCGATGATCTCCTTGTTCCGCCCGTCGGTGTAGCCCTGGAAGCTCAGCCCACTGCCGACGAACACCCGGCCGGTGACGTGCGGCTCGGTGATCCTGCCGCCTTTCTCGTCGTACAGCGCGACCTTGCAGCCGACCGGCGCGCGGCCGACGGTGCCCGGTGCCTTGCGCCAGTCCTCGGGCGTCGCGACCGTGGCGACCGCGACCTCGGTCGAGCCGTAGAGGTTGTGCACGACGTCCCCGAACGCGGCGGTCGCGCGGTTCCCGAGGTCCGGGGACAGCGCGGAGCCGGCGACGAAGATGATCCGCAGGCACGAAGTGTCGTACTTGGCGCGGACCTCTTCTGGCAGGTCGACGATCCGCTGGAGCATCGTCGGCACGAGGACCAGTGTGGTGCAGCGGTTCTCCGCGACGCCACGCAACGTCTCCTCCGGCACGAACTTGCGCCGCATGACGACCTTCGAGCCGAGCGCGAAGGACAGGATGAACTGCGACAACCCGGTGCCGTGGAACAGCGGCGCGCCCATGTAGGTCGCCTCGCCGGTCCGCAGCGGGATGCGGTCCAGGAACTGCGCCGACGCGAGCGCGGAGGTGTGCGGCCGCGGCGCGCCCTTCGGCGTGCCGGTGGTGCCGCTGGTCAGAAGGATGAAACCGCCCGGTTTCGCGGGCGCGGGCCACGGGCGGTCGTCGGTGCTGGCCACCAGTTCGGTGACGATCGGGATGTCGTCCGAGCGCGCGGTGTCCGGATCGACCCACGCGAGGTAGTGGTCGACGTCGCCCTCGACCGCGTTCAGCAGGTCAGTGAACTCCTGGTCGTACACGAGCGCAGTGACGCCTTCGCGCTTCGCGACGTCCGCGAGCTGTGGTTTGGCGAACCCGGTGTTCATCAGCAGCAGCTTCGCGCCGAGTTTGCCGGAGGCGAGCATCGTCAGCACGAGACCTCGGTGGTCGCGGCACAGCGCGGCGATCACCGAACCCGGGCCGAGGCCACGTTCGGCCCACGCCCTGGCCAGCGCGTTCGACTGGGTGTCGAGCTGTTTGAAGGTCAGCGGCCCGAGCTCGTCGATGATGCCGGTCGCGGTCGGGTCCCGGCGGGCGGCGATCATGGTGGCGCCGGCGAACGGGCCCCACTTCCGCACGAGGACCAGCGAACGCAGACCCTCGTCGACCCGGGGGATCGGGAGCAAGCCCGCTTGGCGCATCACGTCGATGCTGCGCACGGTCTCGGTCACCTTGCCCGCCACCAGGGTGGCGAGGCCGGTGGGGTTTCTCATCCGGGCACCTCCGTTGCTGCTGCGGCGAGACACCATGCCGCCGTCGTTCGCGTACCGGCGGTATGGGGTTGCTACTCGACAGTAGCCGACCGGTAGCTGCAGCGCACTAGCGTGCTCGTGACAGAAATGTCGGTGGCAACTAGCACAATGGCAACGTGCAAGCGTTCGCAGGTCAAGAGGAAGATGGCGACTTCGCGATCGCTCTTTCCGGACAACCTCCACGCCGGGGCCTGAAGCTCCCCGCGTTCGTCGACGAAGTACGGAGTCTGGAGTCGGAGCACGCGCCACGCTGGGTGTTCCCGTCGGTCGAGCGGGCGTACCCGGCGCTGATCAAGGCAGGCGTCCGGGTGCGGCGGTGTCATGACCTGGCGCTGACCGAGGGTCTGCTGCTGGCCCACGAGGGCCGCCCGAAGGAGTCGCGGAGCCTGCACGCCGCGCTGGCCAGGGCGAACGGGCAGGAGGCGCCCGCCGACGAGCCGCCGCCGTGGGCCGAAGACGACCAGCCGACGCTGTTCGAGACACACGGCCCACGGTTGCCCGCCGGGGTCACCCTCGTCGAGGCGGCTCGCCGTGTACTGGCCGAGCAGGAGAAGCGGGTCGCGCTCGCCGAACATCCGGAGCGGCTTCGGCTGCTCTTCGCGGCGGAGTCGGCGAGCGCGCTGGCGGCCGCGGAGATGTCGGCCGACGGGCTGCCGTGGCGGGCCGACCTGCACCTCGAACTGCTCGCCGACCAGCTCGGGCCGCGAGTCCCGGCTGGGCAGCGGCCGAAACGGCTGGTCGAACTGGCGGCGCAGATCAGCGACGCGTTCGGCGGGCGTCCGGTCAATCCGGACGCCCCTGCCAGCGTCGTCCGGGCGCTGGGGCGGGAGGGCATCGAGGTCACCTCGGCCAGGAAGTACCTGCTGCGCGACATCGACCACCCCGCCGTCCCGCCGCTGCTGGAGTACAAGGAACTCGCGCGGCTGCATTCGGCCAACGGCTGGACCTGGCTCGACGAATGGGTGCACGACGGCCGATTCCGCCCGCACTACATCGTCGGCGGCGTCGTTTCGGGCCGCTGGGCCAGCCGAGGCGGGGGCGCGTTGCAGATCCCGAAGGTGCTCCGGACCTGCGTCCGCGCCGATCCGGGCTGGAAGCTGGTGGTCGCCGACGCCGCGCAACTGGAGCCGCGGGTGCTGACGGCGTTGTCCGGGGACCGGAAGCTGGCCGAAGTCGCCGCGGCCACGGATCTGTACGCGAGCCTCGCCGAGGCGATGTTCTCCGGAGTGCGCCGCGTGCCGGTGCCCGCCTGGGACGACAGGGACGATCGCGACCGGGCGAAGATCGCGATGCTGTCGGCGATGTACGGCGGTACGTCCGGCGAGGCCGGGCCGTTGCTGGCACTGCTGCGGACCAGGTTCCCGGACGCGGTGTCCTATGTGGAGCGTGCCGCGCAGGCAGGGGAACGCGGCGAGCGCGTCCGCTCCCGGCTGGGCCGGACCTCACCCGCGCCGTCGGAAGCCTGGCGCGCACTGACCGGCGGCTTCACCGACGACGAAGCGGCCGAAACGAAGGCGCGTCAGGCGTCGCGCGGCTGGGGCCGATTTACCCGGAACTTCGTCGTGCAGGCGAGCGCGGCGGACATGACCGCGGTCCTGCTGGCGACCCTGCGCGGCAAGCTTCCCGCCCCCGCGCACCTGGTTTTCTTCCAGCACGACGAGGTCTTGGTGCACACCCCGGCCGAGTTCGCCGACGAGGTCTCGCAGTCCATTGTGGACAGCATGACGGAGGCGGCGCGGATGCTGTTCGGTGCCGCCTGCCCGGTCCGGTTCCCGCTGCACATCGCGGCCGTGGACACCTACGCCGACGCCAAGTGAGTTCTCCGCCCAATCACGCGAGTTCTCCATCTGATCACGCGTGTGCGCCGCTCAATCACGCATGATCGCCGCCCAATCACAAGAGTCCCGCCGCCCGTCACGGTGGCCCGTGATTGAGCGGCGATCACACGTGATCAGGCGGAGAACTCGCGTGATTGGGCGGAGAACTCGGGTCAGGAGGCGGCGTCGTCCAGGGCCTTGATGACTCGCTTAAGGGAGACGGGGTGGGCGGTGCCGAGAGTTTGGGCGAAGAAGCTCACCCGCAGTTCCTCGATCATCCACCGGATTTCCTGTAGGGCGGGGGAACTCGTCCCTGGCGGCTGGGCGTCGAGCGCGGCCTGATACTCGTTGCGGAGCCAGGCGACGTCGCCGGTGCGCTGGAGGTCGCGGGTCGGCTCGGTCGGGAGTTTCTCCAGCCGCCGTTCGATCCCCCGCAGGTACCGGACGACGTGCTTCAGCCTGTCCTGCCCGGTTTCGGTGACGAAACCCTTGTGCACCAACCCGTTCAGCTGCGTCCGGATATCCGCGAGCGAATCCGCCGGGCCACGGGTGTCGGCCAGCCGCGTTTCGACGTCGTTCGCGGCGCGCAGGATCTTCTCGACATTGGTCAGGACGTCGAGCACTCCGGCGTTCAGCCCGGCGCGCACCTTTTCCTGCAGGACGGCGAAACCGGCCTCGTCCCAGCTCGGACCGCCGTTGTCGGTGACGAGCTGGTCAACGGCGCAGTCGACGCAGTCCTCCAGCAGTGCCGCCACCGAACCGTGCGGATTGCGGTTCAGCACGAGCTTCGACGAATTGCCGAGGTTGCGGGTGATGAACTTCATCGGCGACGGCAGGTTCAGCCGCAGCATCCGCCGCGTGCCCGCCCACATCGATCGTTCCTGCTGTCCCGGCGTGTCCAGCAGCCGCACCGCGACGGTGCCGCCCTCGTCGACCAGCGCCGGATACGCCTTGACGTCGTGCCCGCGCTGCTTGCTCGCGAACACCTTCGGCAGCTCGCCGAACGCGGGCCTGGTCAGGCCCTCGCGCTCGATACTGTCGGCGGCCTTCGAGATCGTCGCCCGCACCTGGCCGCTCAGATCCCGTTTGAGCGCCTCGAGGTCCTTGCCCTCGGAGACCTTCTTGCCGCGGACGTCGACCACGCGGAAGGTCATCTTCAGATGCTCGGGTACCGCGGACAGCTGCCAGGCGTCGTCGGGAATCACCACCCCGCGCAAGGCCTCCAGTTCGTCCGCGACGGCGTGCAGCAGCAGCCCGTCGGCGGGGCCGACCCGCGACAGCACCAGTTTCGCGTGGTCGGGCGCCGGCACGAAGTTGCGCCGGATCGCCTTGGGCAGCGACTTGATCAGCTGCGTCACCAGTTCTTCGCGCAGGCCGGGGACCTGCCAGTCGAAGCCGTCCGGGGTGACCTGGTTCAGCACCGGCAGCGGGACGTGCACGGTGACGCCGTCCGCGTCCGCGCCCGGCTCGAACTGGTACGTGAGTTTGAACGTCTGGCTGCCCTGGGTCCAGAAATCGGGGTAGTCGGCCTCGCGCACGCCACCCGCGGTCTCGTTGATGAGCATCGTCTTCTCGAAGCTCAACAGATCAGGCTCGGTGTGCCGCGCCTTCTTCCACCAGCTGTCGAAATGCCGCGCGGAGACGACGTCGGCCGGGACGCGCTGATCGTAGAACTCGAACAGCGTCTCGTCGTCGACCAGGATGTCGCGGCGGCGGGCCCGGTTCTCCAGGTCCTCGACCTCGTCGAGCAGCGCACGGTTCTCGCGGAAGAAGTGGTGCCGAGTCTCCCAGTCACCCTCGACCAGCGCATGCCGGATGAACAGTTCGCGGCTCATCTCCGGGTCGATGCGGCCGTAGTTGACGCGGCGGTCTGCGACCAGCGGGACGCCGTACAGCGTCACCTTCTCCAGCGCCATCACCGCGCCCTGCTTGCGCTCCCAATGCGGCTCGGAGTAGTTCCGCTTCACCACGTGCCCGGCGAGCGGCTCGACCCATTCCGGCTCGATCCGCGCGTTGACCCGGCCCCACAGGCGCGAGGTCTCGACCAGTTCGGCCGACATCACGAACCGCGGCTGCTTCTTGAACAGCGCCGAACCCGGGAACACCGAGAACCGTGCCCCGCGCGCGCCGAGGTAGTCACCCTTGGCCGGATCCTTGAGCCCCACATGCGACAACAGCCCGGCGATCAGCGACGTGTGCACACGTTGCGGATTGGCCGGGCCGTCGGTGTTGAGGGTGATGCCGAGGGGTTTGGCCAGCTGACGCAGCTGGCTGAAGATGTCCTGCCATTCGCGGATGCGCAGGTAGTTCAGGTACTCGTTGCGGCACAACCGGCGGAACTGGTTGGTGGACAACGCCTTCTGCTGCTCGCTGACGTACTCCCACAGGTTCAGGTACGCCAGGAAGTCGGACGTCTTGTCGGCGAACCGCGCGTGCTGCTCGTCCGCCGCCTGCTGCTTTTCCGCCGGCCGCTCACGGGGGTCCTGAATGGACAGTGCGGCGGCGATGATCATCACTTCGCGCACACAACCGTTGCGCGAGGCCTCCAGCACCATCCGCGCCATCCGCGGGTCGACCGGGAGCAGCGCGAGTTTGCGGCCGGTCTCGGTCAGCTTCTTGCCGTCGGTCATCTCGAAAGCGCCGAGTTCCTGAAGCAACTGGACGCCGTCGGTGACCTGGCGGCGGTCCGGCGGCTCCACGAACGGGAACGCCGCGATGTCGCCAAGGCCGAGCGACGTCATCTGCAGAATGACCGACGCGAGGTTGGTCCGCAGGATCTCCGGATCGGTGAACTCGGGCCGCGCGTCGAAGTCGTCTTCGGAGTACAGCCGGACGCAGATACCGTCCGAGGTCCGGCCACAGCGGCCCTTGCGCTGGTTCGCCGACGCCTGCGAAACCGGCTCGATCGGCAGGCGCTGGACCTTGGTGCGGTGGCTGTAGCGCGAGATCCGCGCGGTGCCGGGGTCGACGACGTACTTGATGCCCGGCACGGTCAGCGAGGTCTCGGCGACGTTGGTGGCGAGCACGACGCGGCGCCCGGTGTGCCGCTGGAACACGCGATGCTGGTCCGACGACGAGAGCCGGGCGTACAGCGGCAGGATCTCGGTGTTGCGCAGGTCTTGTTTGGACAGCGCGTCCGCCGTGTCCCGGATCTCCCGCTCCCCGGACAGGAACACCAGGATGTCGCCGGGACCCTCGTACTGGAGTTCGTCGACGGCGTCGCAGATGGCCTGCGTCTGGTCCCGGTCCTGGTCGGCGGCGGGGTCGTCGGGGTCGATGATCGGCCGGTAGCGGACCTCGACCGGATACGTCCGGCCGGAGACCTCGACGATCGGGGCGTCGTCGAAATGCTTGGAGAACCGCTCCGGGTCGATGGTCGCCGAAGTGATGATCACCTTGAGGTCGGGGCGGCGCGGCAGCAGCTGTTTGACGTAGCCGAGGATGAAGTCGATGTTGAGGCTGCGCTCGTGGGCCTCGTCGATGATCAGCGTGTCGTACTGCCGCAGCATCCGGTCGGTCTGGATCTCGGCGAGCAGGATGCCGTCGGTCATCAGCTTGACCAGCGTGTTCTGGCCTGACTGGTCGGTGAACCGGACCTTGTAGCCGACGGCCTCGCCGAGTTCGGTGTTCAGCTCGGAGGCGATCCGGTCGGCGACCGTGCGCGCGGCCAGCCGCCTCGGCTGTGTGTGCCCGATCTGGCCCCGGATCCCGCGGCCGAGTTCGAGGCAGATCTTCGGCAGCTGCGTCGTCTTCCCGGACCCGGTCTCACCCGCGACGATCACCACCTGGTGGTCGCGGATGGCGGCGGCGATCTCGTCCTTGCGCTGGCTGACGGGCAGCTCTTCGGGGTACGAGATCTTCGGCACGCCGTCGCGGCGGCGGGTGACCCGTAGTTCCGCGGCCTCGATGTCGACCTCGATCTGCGCGGTGATCGACTCGGCGTTCCGCGCTTTCCGGGCACCGTCGAGCCGGCGCCGGAGGCGGTGCTCGTCGCGCGACATGAGTTCGGGCAGGCGAGCGCGCAGGGCGCCGAGCGGGGAAGGGCTGCGGGATGGGGTGCTCTGAGAAGCCATGACCGGCACCAGGATAGCCGTGCGTGACGATCAGGGCCTCCGAATATCCCGCACGTCACCACCACCCCTCGCAATTCGGCACCTGGTTGCGGTAGTTGGCAGGGCGAACTACCGCAACCAGGTGCCGAATTGCGGGGGGTCAGGGGCGCGTGAGGGAGGCGGGGGTGAGGTCGGCGAGGGTGCGGTGACCGGACAGGCCCATGGTCAGGTCGAGGTCGGCGAGCAGGCTCCGCAGCACATGCCGGACGCCGTCGGCCCCCGCGTGCGCGAGCCCGTACACCCACGGCCGCCCCACCAGCACGGCCTTCGCACCGAGCGCGAGCGCCTTGGCGATGTCGGCGCCGGTGCGGATCCCGGAGTCGAACAGCACCTCGATCCGGTCCCCGACCGCGGCCACGACCTCCGGGAGCATGTCGAGCGAACCGACGGCGCCGTCGACCTGGCGACCGCCGTGGTTGGACACGACGATCCCGTCCATCCCGGCCTCGACGGCGCGACGCGCGTCGTCGAGGTGCTGGATGCCCTTGAGCACGATCGGCCCGTCCCAGTGCTCGCGCAGGAACGGCAGCCGGTCCCAGGTGAGATCGCTGCCGGTGATCATCGAGATCCAGCGCAGGATCGCGGTGGGCGCGTCCTCTTCGGGCGTTTTCTCCAGCAGGCCGCGGAACACCGGGTCGCTCAGCGGGACACCGAGTCCCTCGCCCTTGATGAACGGCAGATACGCGTGGTCGAGGTCGTTCGGGCGCCACGCGAGGGTCCAGGTGTCGAGCGTGACCACGAGCGTGGTGAAGCCCGCGGCCTTCGCCCGCGCCAGGATGCTCGCGCAGACGTCGTTGTCGGTCGGCCAGTACAGCTGGAACCAGCGCGGCCCCTCGCCGCTGGCCTCGGCGACGTCCTCGATGCTCGTCGAGGACGCCGTCGACATGATGTAGGGCAGGCCGACCGACGCCGCCGCGCGGGCGGCCGCCGGTTCCGCGCCCTCGTGCACGATCGACTGGACGCCGACCGGCGCCAGCAGGACCGGCGCCGGCACCGGCGTCCCCAGGACGGTCGTCGACAGATCGCGTTCGGTGGAGCCGGTGAGCATGCGCGGCACCAGGCGCCAGCGGTCGAACGCCTCCCGGTTGGCGCGCGCGGTGGCGCCCGAACCGGCCGAGCCCGCGACGTACCAGAACGGGCCGGGGTCCAGGATCTCCTTCGCCGACTCCTCCAGCTTCGTGGCGTCGGTGGAGCACGGCGGGAAGGTCCCGCCGAGCCCCTGCAAGTAGATCTCGTTCTGGTAGCCGCCGAACCGCTCCGTCACCCAGGCCTCCTCGTCACGTCGCCCGTGCCACCTCATCGCGGCCTTCGCGGGTCGAAGTGCCCCGGACGATACCCGCCGGTAGCAACCAGCTGAGTTTCTCCGAGCGGATGACCGCGACTGGACCGATCACGGCCAGCAGCAGGACGTAGCCCGCGACGAACGGCGCGACCCTCGAGTCCAGCCCCGCCGCGGTCGCCATCGCGGCGAGCACCAGCGAGAACTCTCCGCGCGTGAGCACGGTCAGCCCGATGTTCACCCCGGCCTGGCGGTCGAATCCGTGCAGCCGTGCGGCCAGCGCGCCCGCGCCGAGGTTCAGCACGATCGTCAGCGCCACCGCGATCAGCACCGGCACCACCACCGAACCGACCGCGTTCGGGTCGATGCTGAGGCCGAAGATGAAGAAGAACAGCGCGCCGAACGCGTCCCGCAGCGGGAGCACCAGCTTGTGGATACGCGGCGCGACCTTCGAGCCGCCGAGCATCATGCCGACCATGAACGCGCCGATGGCGTCGGACACCCCGACCTCTTCGGCGACGGCGGCACCCATCACGGCGACACCGACGAAGCAGACGGTCAGCAGTTCGTCGTCGGCCGAGCCGAACAGCTTCGACACCACCCGGCCGCCCCAGCGGGCGAGCGCGGCCATCACGATCAGGAACGCGAAGGCCTTGCCGAAATCGGCCATGGCCGACCCGAAACTCCCGGCGCCGGACAGCACCGGTTGCAGCAAAGCCAGGTACAGCGCGAGGAACAGGTCCTCGATCACGATGATGCCCATGATCAGCCGGGATTCGGGGTTGTTCATCCGGCGGGCTTCGAGCAGGAGTTTGGTGACGATCGCCGACGACGAGATCCCAATGGCACCGGCGATGACCAGCGCTTCCCTCGTCCCCCAGCCGAGCAGGAAGCCGAAGGCGAGCCCGCCGCCGATGTTGAGGATCAGGTAGATCAGCCCGGACCAGACGAGTTTGCGCCCGCCCTTGGCGAGATCGTCGAGGGAGAATTCGAGGCCGAGGTAGAACAGGAGGAAGACGAGACCGAGACCGGCGAGCACTCCGAGTTCGCTCGGGTCGTCCACAAGGGACAGTCCGGGGGTGTTGGGGCCGAAGACGAAACCGGCCAGCATGAACAGGGGAATGGTCGGCAGCCCGATGCGGGCGCCCGCTCTGGCGATGACACCGGCGGCGAGGAACGCCCCGCCGACGGCCAGCAGGGCATGACCGGAACTCATGAGACCTCCGATGGTGGCTGATGCGGTTATGGGGACCGGATCAGCGCGGAGGCGCCCGTGCGGCCGCCTGGGGCACCGCACGGCTGACGACGACGGGCTCACCCTGCTCAGGGGCGGGGCCGGCGTCGGGGAGGTCGACGGTCGCCGTTTCGGCGGGCACGTCGGCGAGGGGAACGGCTTGGCCGCCGTGGAAGGCGGGCAGCGGATGGGTCGCGAAAACGGCGACGGGGTCTTCCTTCGCGACGCCGCCATGACCGTGGGGGACGGTCGGCGTGACGAAGGCGAAGACGAGCAAGATCAGCAGAAAGAAGACGGAACGGTGCCGTGAGGCGGGGGCACGGTTCGTCGTCATCTGCCCGACACTTTACCAGTCCTTTATAGACAAATCGACGAGAGATCTGTCACGGGTCACGCCACATCGGCCGCATCGACGGCCCGCCCTCGGCCGCGAACGCCGGGCCGTGGTCACGGAAACCCAAGCGCCGGTACAGTTTCGCGCTCTCCTGGCTGCTGGCATCCAGGTACGCGGGCACGGTGCCGTTGCGGTCGAGCCCATGCCGCAGCAGCCTCGCGCCGATCCCCTGCCGCTGAGCACTCTTGCGGACGCCGATGAACTGCGCGTGGTGGTAGTCGCCGCCGGGGGCGTGCTTCGTCATCAACTCGAACAACGCGGCGAGCCTGCCCAGTTCTTCCCTGGTGAGCCCGGAGAACGCGTCACCGTCCACGTCTTCGCCGCCGCCGGGTGTCCAGAGGACGGCGGCGGACAGGTCGCCGGTGACGTCGACGTGGCCGCCCGCGGCCAGCGTCCCGCGCAGGATCGCGCGATGGAAGATCGGCAGCGCCACCGCGCGGCGCGCATCGCCGGGAAAGACCCACACACTGACAGGGTCCTCGTGAAAGGCCTCGGACAGCACGTCGACCACAGTGTCCATTTCGGACGGTGCGGCGGCGCGCACGATCATCGCCCCGACCTCAGCGGAGCGGGTTCACGTGCTTCACCCTCGTCTTCGAGCGGGCCGCCGATCGCGGCGTACGTCTCGGGATCCCGGGTCCGCAGTACCTCCGCGCGCAGGAAACCCACCAGTGCCGCGAGGACGATCAGGCCGGGCAGGCCCCAGCGCAACAGGAAGCTCCCGGCCGGACCGAGCAGCAGGTCGAAGTTGAGCAGGATCAGCGCGAGGACGGTCGACAACGCGAGGATCGCCAGTCCCGGCGCGATCCAGCGGCGCCAAGCGTTTTCCGCGTGGCGGCGCCGTTTGAAAAAGCCGATCACCGAAAGCGAGACGGCGATCATGATCACCACGACACCGGTCGACGCCGTCGCGCCGAGCCACACGAACAGTTCGGTGACCGGGTCGCGGCCCGCGATCGCGAACGCGGTCACCACGACCAGCGCGAGCGCTGTCTGCGTGAGTGAACCGCCCACCGGCGCCCCGGTGCGCTTGCTGGTCTTGGCCAGTGAACGCGGCAGCAGCCCTTCCCGGCCCAGCGCGAAGAAATACCGCGCGACGGCGTTGTGGAAGCTCAGCAGCGCCGCACACTGGCCGGTCACGAAGAGCGTGTAGGCGATGTCGGCGAACGTGCCGCCCAGATGCTCGCCCGCCAATGTGAACAGCAGATCCGGCCCCTGTGCGGCCGCGGTGGTCACGATGACGTCGGGTCCGGTTCCCACGGCCAGTGCGAGCGACGAGACGACGTAGAGTACCGCCGCGAGACCGATCGCCGCGAACGTCGCCCTGCCGACCGTGCGGCTGGGTTCGCGGGTCTCCTCGCCGTAGGTCGCCGCGCCCTCGAAGCCGATGAACGCGGCGGCGGAGAACGCGAACACCGCGCCAACGCCGGTGGTGAACAGGCTCGATGGTTCCAGCGGCACGAAGGAAACGCTGCCACCGGCGGGATTCGCGAACAACGCGATGTCGACGATCGCCACGACGGCGACCTCGAGGCACAGCGCCACCCCGAGCACCTTGGCGTTGAGATCGACCCGGAGGACACCGAGCGCGCCGATGATCAGCGCCATGATCAGCGCGCACAGCCACCACGGCGGAGGGGACCCGGTGAGCGTGCCGAGCCAGGTCGACACCGACCAGCCGAACAGGCCGTAGATGCTGATCTGGATGGCGTTGTAGGAGATCAGCGTGACGAACGCGATCCCTGCGCCGGTGGATTTGCCGACACCGTTGGCGACGTAGGGATAGAAGGCTCCCGCGTTGGTGATGTAGCGGCTCATCGCCGCGTACCCGACCGCGAACAGCCCCAGTATCGGGGCGAGCAGGAGGAACGACAGCGGCACACCGACACTGCCGGTGACCGCGTAGTTCGTCGGGACCCCGCCCGCGATGGCGAACAGCGGACCCACCGCGGCGACGACGAAGAAGACGATCTGGGCGGCACCGAGCCGCCGGTGGCCGAGGACGCGCCTCGGCCTGTGCGTACCCATTGACCCGTCCCCCCGGACGTCGAATGGCGGTGAACACGGTCGGTTCGTGCTCTTGATCTTGATCTTGATCTTGAGAGGCCATCCAACCTTAGGGCCGGACAAGGCGGCGAGATACGTCCGTTCAGGCTAAAAACGGACCTCGGGTCGCAGTGGTCCGGCGGGTACCGCTACTTTGGCCGTCCCGCACCACAACGCCGGAGGGCGTGCATTCATGCGTCGGCTGACCTTGGTCGATTCCCTGTTCTTCCTCGCCCACGACGAGTTCACCGGAAAACCCGCGCTGCGCCGCACGGGGCTCGGCATCGGAATGGCCGGCTCCGCGCTCTGTGATCTCCTCCTCGCCGAGCGGATCACCGTGGAACGCAAGCGAATCCGGCCGCTGTCGCGACGTGGCCTCGCCCATCCCGCGCTGGATCGGGTGTTCTCGGAAATCCTCCGCGAAGGCGAGTGGCACACCGTCCGGGAATGGGTCGACCACCTTCGTCACGATCTCGGGGAAACAGTCGCCGACAATCTGCTCACCGCGGGAGTGATCAACCGCGAGACCGACCGGGGGCTCATGCGGAAGAATCACCGGTACCCGCCACGGGATCTGCTGATGTCGACGGCCGCGCGCAGCAAGGCAAGGGCCGCCGTACTCGGCACCGAACGGCCGGATCCGCATTCGGTCTGTCTTGCCCTGCTGGCCTGGACCATCGGTCTCGACGATCTCTGCGAACCGGAACTCGACCGCGCCGGGCTGCGGGCGTGGGCCGAGGCCACCCACCGCGAACTCCCGAAGGCGCTGGCCGAGCTGATCTCGGGTGTGGACGCGGTGGGCGCCGCCGTCGTCTACACCGGCGACCGCCACTGACGCTTTCCCGGGCTACCGCAAGTAGAGGACTAGTCGCGGTCTCGGCCGGCGGCCAGCAGGTCGTCGGCGGTACGGGTGTTGATCACCCGGTCCGGCTCGATCCCCAGTTCGGTCGCCCGCGCACAGCCGTAGACCAGCCAGTCCAGCTGCCCGGGCGCGTGCGCGTCGCTGTCGATCGCGAAGTCGCAGCCCAGGTCCACGGCCAGGTTCAGCAGCCGCGTCGGCGGGTCCCGGCGTTCGGGACGCGAGTTGATCTCGACGGCCACCCCGTTGTCCCGGCAAGCGGTGAACACCGCCTCGGCGTCGAACTCCGACTCGGGCCGCTTCCCGCGCGCGCCCATCACCAGCCGCCCGGTGCAGTGCCCCAGGACCCGGACCCTCGGATGCTGTACCGCCGCGAGCATCCGCGGCGTCATCTCCTTCGCGGGCATCCGCAGTTTCGAATGCACGCTCGCGACGACGAAGTCCAGCTGCTCCAGCAGTTCTTCCTCTTGGTCGAGGGTGCCGTCGAGGTGGATGTCGACCTCGATGCCGTGCAGGATCCGGAACGGCGCCATCGTCTCGTTCAGTTCCGCGACGACGTCCATCTGCCGCCGCAGCCGTTCGGGCGAGAGCCCATTGGCGACGGTCAGCCGGGGCGAATGGTCGGTCAGGACCATCCATTCGTGCCCCAGCGCGCGGGCGGCCTCGGCCATCTCCTCGATCGGGCTTCCACCGTCGGACCAGTCCGAATGGGTGTGGCAGTCGCCGCGTAACGCCGCCCGCATCGGGCCACCGTCGGGCAGTTTCGGCTCGCCGATCTTCTCGAAATACGCGGGACGACGCCCGGCGAGGACGTCTTCGACGACGGCCGCGGTCGCCTTGCCGATATTCGGCAACGCGGTCAGCGTGCCGGCCTCGGCGCGTTTGCGCAGGTCGTCCGGCTTGACCTTGGCGATCACCGAAGCCGCCTGCCGGAAGGCCCGCACCCGGTAGGTCGGCTCGCCCGCGCGCTCCAGCCGGAACGCGATCTCCCTCAACGCCTGCGCCGGTTCCATGGCTACCTGTCTACCCCGTCAGCGGCGTAAGGGCAGCTCATGCAGAGCGACATCGCGCAACTCGCCGTCGCGGATCTCGGCGGTCTGGTACGTGCAGAACGGCTGACGCCGCCGGTCGGTCGGCGAGCCGGGGTTCAGCAGCCGTAACCCCTTCGGCGTGACCGTGTCCCACGGGATGTGGCTGTGCCCGAAGACGAGGACGTCGGTGTCCGGGAAGAGATCGTCGCAGCGTCGCTCGCGGCCTTGTTTGCCGCCGGTTTCGTGGATGACCGCCAGCCGGACGCCGTCGAGGTCGGCCCGCGCGACCTCGGGAAGCCGCTCCCGCAGATCCGCGCCGTCGTTGTTGCCGTAGACCCCGATGAGCCGCTTGCTCCGGGCCTCGAGTTCGTCCAGCAGAGCGACCTCGACCCAGTCACCGGCGTGGACGACTACGTCCGCCGCCTCAACCTCGCGCCAGACCTGGTCCGGCAGCGCCTTGGCACGCGGCGGCAGATGCGTGTCGGCGATGAGCAGCAGGCGCATCACTCGTCTCCGATGGCCCCGAGGATCCGGTCCAGGAAGTCGCCGATATGGGCACGCAGCAGCCCGGCGGCGCCGTCCGCGTCACCCTTCTTCGCCGCCGCCAGTACCGCCTTGTGCTCGTTCCATTCCTTGCGCCAGCTGGGATTCGCCTCCCAGCCGACCACGCTGATCAACGCGGCGCGGTCCTTGAGGTCGTCCAGCATCGAGACCATCAGCGGGTTTCCGCAGCCGCTGTAGAGCGCGCGATGGAACCGGCGGTTGAGCAGGCTGAGCTCGGCCTGGTCCTTGTCCGAGATCGCCGCCGACGCCTCTTTCAGCGCCTCGGCGGCGTCTTCGAGCAGGTCCGGCGACCGGCGTTCCACCGACCGGCGCACGGCTTCGGGCTCCAGCACCATACGGACGTCGTAGACCGACTTCGCCAGCTCCGCGTCCACCACGCACACCGACGCGCCCTTGTACGGGCTGAAGGTCACGAGCCCCGAGTTCGACAACACCTTCAGCGCTTCGCGGACCGGCGTCTTCGACACCCCGAGCCGGGCCGCGAGTTCGGCTTCGACCAGCGCCTGACCGGGTTTCAGCTCGCGGGTGAGGATGCCGCGGCGGATCTCGTCGAGCACCACTTCGGTGCGCGAAGCGGGCAGGTTGAAGGTCGATACCATCGGGCAATCATATATGAGATGCCATAATCGTGGTCATGAGGAACCCTGAAGAACTCCGGAGCCATCGCTGGTTCGGCGGCGACGAACTGCGCGGTTTCAGCCACCGGGCCCGGAGCAGGCAACTCGGCTACAACCCGGAAGAGCATCTCGGGAAACCCGTCATCGCGATCCTCAACACCTGGAGCGACATCAACCCCTGCCACATGCACTTGCGCGAACGCGCGGAACAGGTCAAGCGCGGGGTGTGGCAGGCGGGCGGTTTCCCACTGGAGTTCCCGGTCGCGACGCTGTCGGAGACCTTCCAGAAGCCGACGCCGATGCTCTACCGCAATCTGTTGTCGATGGAGACCGAGGAGATCCTGCGGTCCTACCCGATCGACGGCGCGGTCCTCATGGGTGGCTGCGACAAGACGACCCCGGCGTTGCTGATGGGCGCGACGAGCGCGGGCCTGCCCGCCCTTTTCGTGCCGGCGGGCCCGATGTTGCGCGGGCACTGGCGGAACGAGGTGCTCGGCAGCGGCACCGACATGTGGAAGTACTGGGACGACAAGCGTGCCGGGCTGATCGGCGACGAGGAACTGTCCGAATTGGAGCGTGGACTCGCCCGTTCCCCCGGCACCTGCATGACGATGGGAACCGCCGCCACGATGATGTCGGTCGCCGAAGTGCTCGGGCTGACGCTGCCCGGCGCGGCGTCGATCCCCGCCGTCGACTCGGCGCACCACCGGATGGCCGCGGCGAGCGGCGCGCGGGTGGTGGACATGGTGTGGGAGGACCTCACCATCACGAAGATCCTCGACGAGCGCGCGTACGCCGACGCGATCACCACCGTGCTCGCACTCGGCGGCTCCACCAACGCCGTCATCCACCTGATCGCGATGGCCGGTCGCGGGCGGATCCCGTTGTCCATCGACGATTTCGACGCGATCGCGCGCAGAGTCCCCGTGCTGGCGAACATCCGGCCCGGCGGGGACTGGCTGATGGAGGATTTCTATTACGCCGGCGGACTTCCCGGCCTGCTCTCCCGGCTGACCGACCTGCTGCACACCGATCGCGTCACCGTCACCGGCAAAACCCTTGGCGAGACGCTGAAAACGGCGCGAGTGCACAACGACGACGTCATCCGCACCCGCGACAACCCTGTCGCCGCCGAAGGAGGGGTCGCGGTGCTTCGGGGCAATCTGGCGCCGTCGGGCGCGGTGATCAAGCACATCGCCGCGGATCCCCGCCTGCTGGTCCACACTGGACCCGCGGTGGTTTTCGACGACTACAAGGACTTGAAGGCACGTATCAACGATCCCGCGCTCGGCATCACCGAGGATTCCGTTCTGGTGCTGCGCGGTTCCGGCCCGCTCGGCGGCCCCGGCATGCCCGAGTACGGAATGCTGCCGCTGCCCGATCACCTGCTGGCCAAGGGGGTCCGGGACCTGGTCCGGGTCTCCGACGCCCGCATGAGCGGCACCAGTTACGGCGCGTGCGTGCTGCACGTCGCGCCGGAATCCCACGTCGGCGGGCCGCTCGCGCTGGTGCGTGACGGCGACCCCATCACCTTGAACGTCCCTTCGCGACAGCTCAGCCTTGAAGTCGATGATGCGGAATTGCAACGCCGCCGGGCACAGTGGACACCGCCCGCCCCGCGCCACGAACGAGGTTACGGCGCGTTGTACGCCGAACACATCACGCAAGCCGACGCGGGCTGTGACTTCGATTTTCTCGCTCATGTGGGTGAAAATCCCGAACCTGACGCCCAGTGACCACCCGACGGAGTGGCCCGATCACCCAACCGGGCGAGTTGCAGGCCCACAAAACGCGCCCCGTATCTTGAACGTACGTCCGGAACGCGTGGAAGGCCCGGATGTTCGATCACGACGTCCGGCGTGCTCGCCGGACCGTGGAGGGTGGAGTGTTGCCGCAGGAACCGCGCTGGCCCGAGTCCCATGCCGAGCAGACGGACATTCTCCCGGTCGTCACGCCCGGGTTCGCGGAGTCTGCCACGCCGCAGGAGCCCGCGCCACCGAAGCGCCGACGCAGCTACCGCAAGGCCGCCTTCATCGGTGGCGGCGTGCTCGGCCTGCTGGTCGTCGCGTACGCCCTCGACGTGCTGGTCTCCCAGGGCAGCGTCCCCCGCGGCGTCACCGTCGCCGGGGTCGACGTCGGCGGGATGGACCGCGCCGCGGCCGAGAAGGAGCTCAAGGGAAAGATCGAGCCGCGCCTGACCCGGCCGGTGAAGGTCGTCGCGGGCGACGCCGAGGAGTCGCTGGCGCCGAACACGGCCGGCCTGCGCCTCGACTGGCCCGCCACCCTCGACCAGGCGGGCGACCAGCCGCTGAACCCGTTCACGCGGATCGCGTCGTTCTTCTCGACCACCGAGGTCGGCGTCGTCACGCGCACCGAGGACGAGAAGCTCACCTCCGCGCTGGCGAGCCTGCGCGACAAGATCGACCGCGACCCCGTCGAAGGCACCGTCCGCTTCGAGGAGGCCAAGCCGGTGGCCGTCGAGCCGAAGGCCGGGCAGAAGCTCGACGTCGAGGCCGCCAAGCAGACGATCCTCGACCGCTGGGCGAGCGGTGAGCCGCTCACGCTCGCGGTCACCCAGACCCCGGTCAAGGTCTCCGCGGAGGCCGTCCACGCCGCCCTCGAACAGATCGCGAAGCCCGCCGTGGCGTCACCGATGGTGATCAAGGGCGAGGGCAAGGACGCCGTCGTCAAACCCGACGCCATCGCGGGCGCGCTGACCTTCGAGGCCGCCGACGGCGGCGTGCTGAACCCGAAGGTGGACAACAACAAGATCATCGAGGCCGCGGGTCCGCAGCTGAAGTCCACCGAGAAGGAGGGCAAGGACGCGCAGATCGTCTTCGAAGGCGGCAAGCCGACCGTCCAGCCCTCCGAGGACGCCAACGTCGTCGACTGGGAGCCGAGCCTCAAGCCGGTGCTCGACGTGCTCAAGCGCGCCGCGCCCCGCGAGCTGCCGGTGACCTACAAGAAGACCCCGGCCAAGGTGACCACCGAGCAGGCGAACCAGCTCGGCATCAAGGAGGTCGTCAGCGAGTTCAAGACCGGCGGCTTCGCCCCGGACTCGGGGACGAACATCCGGGTCGTGGCGCAGAAGGTCAACGGCGCCATCGTGAAGCCGAACGAGACGTTCAGCCTCAACGGGTTCACCGGCCCGCGCGGCGCGGCACAGGGCTACGTCGAAGCCGGTGTCATCAAGGACGGCGCGCCCGGCCGCGAGGTCGGCGGCGGTATCTCGCAGTTCGCGACCACGCTGTACAACGCCTCGTACTTCGCCGGTATGAAGGACACCGAGCACAAGGAACACAGCTACTACATCAGCCGGTACCCCGCCGCGCGCGAGGCGACCGTGTTCCAGAACCACAGTGGCGGCAGCGTGATCGACCTGAAGTTCACCAACGACGGTGACACCGGCGTCGCGATCCAGACCATCTGGTCGCCGTCGGAGATCACGATCCGGCTGTGGGGCACCAAGAAGTACACCGTCGAGTCGATCCCGGGCGGCCGCACCAACCCGTCCGAGCCGCCGACGAAGCCCGGCCCCGCCGAGAACTGCAAGCCCAGCAACGGCGCGCCCGGCTTCACCACGTCGGACACCCGGGTCATCAAGGACGCCGCTTCCGGCCGCGAGGTCCGGCGGCACACCCGGAACGTGCACTACAACCCTCAGCCGAAGATCACCTGCGGTACGGAGTAATTTTCACCCGGACGCGTTCACCGAGCGCGTCCGCGGAGGTACGCTGAGTGGCGACCCGACTGAACGGGGGTGGCCACCTCGTGACCTCGACGGCGACCTTCCGGCAGATCCTCGCGGTCGGTGAACTGCGGGCGATCTGGTTCGCGGAACTCCAGTCGATCCTCGGCGACCAGGTGGCCAGGGTCGCCCTGTCGGTACTGGTGTTCCAGCGGACCCAGTCGGCGACCTGGCCCGCGCTGACCTACGCGCTCACCTACCTGCCCGACCTGATCGGCGGGCCGCTGCTCGGCGGGCTGGCCGACCGGTTCCCGCGCCGGGCGGTGATGGTCTGCTCCGACGTCGTCCGGGCCGCGCTGGTCGCGGTGCTCGCGATCCCCGGCCTCCCGCTGCCCGCGCTCGCCGCCGTGCTCGTGGTGGTGCAACTGGCGAACGCCCCGTTCACCGCCGCGCAGGCCGCCGTCCTGCCGTCGGTGCTGAGCGGGGATCAGTACGTACTCGGCCAGTCCCTGCTGAAGATCACCAACCAGGTCGGCCAGCTCGCCGGGTTCGCCCTCGGCGGCGTGGTGATCGCCGCGGTCGGGACCAGCCGGGGCCTCGCGATCGACGCGGTGACGTTCGGGATCTCCGCGATCGTCCTGCGGCTGGGTGTCCGTGCCAGGCCCGCGACGGGAGCGGACGGCCCGGCGACGTCGACGTTGCGACGGCTTTCGGCGGGTGCCCGCACGATCTGGCACGACCGCCGGTTGCGCGCGCTGGTCGGCTTGGCGTGGCTGGCGGGTTTCGTGATCGTGCCGGAAGGGCTCGCCGTGCCCTACGCCGCGGAGATCGGCGGCGGGGCGGTGACGGCGGGGCTGCTGCTCGCCGCGCATCCGGCGGGGATCGTGCTCGGGGTGTTCGTGCTGGGCCGCCTTGTCCGGCCGGAGGTCCGGCTGCGGCTGGTCGGGATACTGGCGCTCGGCGCGATCGTGCCGCTCGCGGCGTTCTGGTTCCGGCCTTCGCTCCCCTACGCCGCCGGACTGCTGGTGCTGTCCGGGATGTGCGCGGCCTACCAGGTCACCGCGAGCACCACGTTCATGCGGTTGGTACCCGACACCGAACGAGGCCAAGCCTTCGGCCTCGCCGGGTCGGGACTCATCGCCGTGCAGGGAATCGGGCTGATCGCCGGCGGCCTGCTCGTCGGCGTACTCGGTTCACCCGCGACGACGGTCTCGGTCATCGCACTCGCCGGTCTCGTAGTGGCTGTTCCGGCCACCCGGGCATGGCGCCACGTGGCCCCGCTTCACCCCCTTTGACCGGAACCGGGTATTCACCAGTTCTGCCCGCGCATGGAGCTCACCCCCTCCAAGTCCCGATCCCGGTCACGCGTGGTGCACCCACGCCTACCCATACAGCGTAGTGACACCTAGTATCCAACCGATTACGTTCGTCACCGTGGCGCTAACGAATTGGGCGCTGTGGCGGCTACCCCACCGCGGTTTGATCGGCTTCGTCCTTCTGGTGGACGTCGCGGCGATCGCCGGATCCGCCTGGTCTTTTCTCCGTGTCCCGTTCACTCCGGGTGACGCTGTCCCCTTCGCGATCCTGATCATCAGCGCCGTGCTGTACACGGAATTGTCACGCCCCGTAGAGCGCGTCCGGGAACGTTTCGCGGGGACGCCACACATTTCGCTGGACAGCGTATGGACCTTCGCCGCGGTGCTGCTGATCCACCCCACGCTCGCCGCGCTCGTCATCGCCGTGTCGTTCTTCTACCGCTGGTTCCGCGGGCAGCCGAACCCGCTGTTCCGGCGGACGTTCTCCGCGTCGGCCACCGTGCTCTCCGGTTTCGCGGCCGCGGCGTTCCTCGACCGGTACGCGGCGCCGTTCGACGTCCTCCCCCGCGACCTCCGGTCGTTCGGGCTGGTCGTCGCGGCAGGCGGGGTGTTCCTGCTGGTCAACACCGCGCTGATGACCGTCGCGGTGTACTACGGCAGCCCGCACGACCAGCTGCGCGACGCACTGGCGAAGCCATTCGAGTACGCGCTCGAAGCGGCGACGATCGCGCTCGGCGTCATCGTGGCGTGGGCGCTGCGAGACTGGCCGGTGGTGCTGCTGCTGGTCGTCGGGATCACACTGGTGCTGCACCGCGGGGTACTGCTGCGGCAGCTGAAACGGCAGGCGCGCAGCGATGCCAAGACCGGGCTGCTCAACGCCAAGGCGTGGCGCGAGGCCGCGGCCGACGAACTCGACCGAGCGCGGCGCGCCGGACGGCACACCAGCCTGCTGATGCTCGACGTCGACCGGTTCAAACTGATCAACGACCGGCACGGGCATCTCGTCGGCGATCGATACTTGGCCGCCATCGCGGAAACGCTGCGTACCGAGGTGCGCGGCACGGATCTGGTCGGGCGGTTCGGCGGTGAGGAGTTCGTCGTCCTGCTGCCCGGCACGCCCGCGGTGCACGCGCACGCCATCGCGGAGCGGATCCGGTCGAGTGTGGCGTCGCGTGCGGATAACCTGCCGGAGCACGTGACCGTGTCGATCGGCCTCGCCGACCGGCCGGGCGTGACCGACCTCGACGCGGTGATCGCCGTCGCGGACCAGGCGCTGTACGAGGCTAAGAACACCGGGCGGAACCGGACCTCCGGCTACCAAGTCACCGGCTGATCCCCACCGCGCGCGTTATGAACGGTCCGTTCATAACAAATTTTGTTATGAACGGTCCGTTCATAACAGCTACGGGAGGCTCGCGAGAGACTTCTCAAGGACGGAGTCGGGCAGCGCGTTGTCGGCGATGTCGCCCGCCAGGTACGCGCCGTACGCCGGGAAGTCGAGGTGCGCGTGGCCGCACAGCGCCGTCAAGATCACCTTCTCCTCGCCAGTTTCTTTGCACCGCAACGCTTCCTGGATACACGTCGCGAGCGCGTGCCGACCGGCTCGCGGGTGCCCGGATGCAGCGGTGGCGGTGGCGGCTCCGGCAGATCCGGGATGACGTTGTACCACCTGGTCGGCATGTCCGCTTCGTCGAGGATGTACTTCGTCCGCTCCGCCATTGAGCCTCCTCCGTTCCCTTCAACCTAAGGGGACGGACAGCGCGACACCAGGCGTGACTACTACGGTGGGGTGATGGGGAATCTCGTACTGCTCGACGCACCGTCCAACCTCGGCCTGCGTCCGCCCGCCGAAGGTGTGGTTCCTGGCTGCTACAAGGCGCCGGGCGCACTGCGTGACCACGGCCTGCTCAGCCGTTTGGGAGCGACCGACGGCGGCGTGGTCACTCCGCCGCGGTATCTGCCGGACTGGTCGCCGGACGGCGGCGCCCGGAACGCGGCCGGTATCGCGGACTACACGGCGGCCCTCGCCGGGCGGCTCGCGAAGATCCGCGCGGACGGCGGCTTCCCGGTCGTTCTCGGCGGCGACTGCTCCATCGCGCTCGCCGCGATGCTGGCCCTGCGCCGCGAAGGCCGCTTCGGCATCGTCTACTTCGACGGGCACGACGACTTCCGGCACCTCGGCAACTCCGACCACGTCGCCTCCGTCGGCGGTGAGGCCCTCGCCGTCATGACCGGCCGCGGCACACCGGAACTGGCCGATGTGGACGGACTGGGTCCCTACGTCCGCGACGAAGACGTCCTCGTGCTCGGCGTGCGCGCGGAGGAATCCGCCGAGGCGCGGGAAGCCGGGCTTCGCATCGTGACCAGCCAGGAGATCATGGCCTCCGGCACCGACGGCGCACTCGCCGCCGCACACGAGATTTTCGCGCCACTGGACGGTTTCTGGATCCACATCGACATCGACACCCTCGACCCGGAGTTCGTGTCCGCTGTGGACAGTCCCGATCCCGACGGGATCGACCCGGACAAGCTCGTCGAACTTCTTCGCGGTCTGCTCGCGATCCCCGGCGCGGCCGGACTGGAGCTGACCATCTTCGATCCCGACCTCGACCCCGACGGCACGCAGGCGGCTCTGGTGACGGACTGTCTCGTGCACGCGCTGGAAGGAACCCGATGACGAAAGTGACCGTCGCCGACGGCTCGTTCGACGCCCCGCTCTGGCTGCCCGAATCCGGCTCCGGCCCGGGACTGGTGCTGATCCAGGAGATCTTCGGTCTCGACGACTACCTCAAGTCCGTCGCCGCCGACCTGGCCGCGCTCGGCTACGTCGTCGCCGTGCCCGAACTGTTCTGGCGTATCGAACCCGGCTGGTCGGCCACCCACGACGAAGCCGGGGTCTCGGCGTCGATGGCGGTCGCGGGCCGACTCGACCCGGCACGCGCGGTCACCGACGTACTCGCGACACTGGCGATGCTGCGTTCCCTGCCCGAAACCGATGGCCGCGTGGGCGTCTTCGGCTTCTGCCTCGGCGGCTCGATGGCCTACGCGGCCGCCGCCGAGGGCGACCCGGACGTCGCCGTTTCGTACTACGGCTCGCGGGTGACGGAGCAGCTTCCCTTGCTGGACAAGATCACTTGCCCGATCCAGTTCCAGTTCGGCGGTGCGGATCCGTACATTCCCGTCGAAGGCGTGCGTCGCCTGGCCGACGCGGTCGCTTCTCACGACGGCGCGGAAATCCACATCCACGAGGGCGCGGGGCACGCTTTCCACAACCATGTCGCGCCGATGTTCCATCAGCCCGAGCCCGCCGCGGCGGCTTGGGCACTGACACTGGAGTTCCTGAACCGAACCTATCCGACTCAGGCTTAGAAGTCCGTGAAGGCTGCCTGCCATTTACCCCCGGAGACAGCACATGGCAGTTTGCGCGGAGCTTCGGGCGCCGGGGCTGGATTCTCGTGCCGTGGCCGCCGCCCACTTCCAGGACGATCCAGACCTGCGCTGGTGACTCTCCGAAAACATCCGGATCCGGGATGTCGTCGTCAGGGCTGTAAGCCGACCTCAGCGGGTGGGTGCGTGCCGGAATATGTCGGTGCCTCCCGGTAGTTTCCCCACCATGGCCACATTGGTGAGTTTTCACGCCCACCCCGACGACGAGTGCATCGTCGCGGGCGGCGTCATGCGCAAGGCCTTCGAGGAAGGTCACCGTGTCGTGCTCGTCGTCGCGACCAGGGGCGAGGTCGGCGAGGTTCCGGACGGGTTCCTCGACGACGGGGAGGAGTTGTGGCAGCGCCGTGTGCAGGAGACGCACGCTTCGGCAGAGGTGCTGGGGGCCAAGCGTGTGGAGTTCCTGGGGTACACGGATTCCGGCATGATGGGCGAGCCACGCAACGACGTGCCCGGCACGTTCTGGCAGGCCGACGTCGAGGAGGCCGCGCAGCGACTGGCCGAGATCCTGCGCGAGGAGCAGGCCGACGTCCTGACCATCTACGACGACAACGGTGGCTACGGACATCCGGATCACATCCAGGTGCACCGCGTCGGGATGCGCGCTGCCGAGCTGGCGGGCACGCCGCGGGTGTACGAGGCCACGAGCAACAGTGACGAGATGCGCCGCGGGATGGAAGAGGCGGTGCGGACCGGGCAGATGAAGGCCGAGGACCTTCCCGATTTCGAAGACGGTTCCGAATTCGGCAAGCCGGAAGCGGTCCTGACCGCGAGGGTCGACGTCTCCGCGTACCTGCCGCAGAAGCGGGCCGCGATGCGCGCGCACGCCAGTCAGATCAGTGAAGATTCGTTCTTCCTCGCGATGCCCGACGAAGGTTTCGCGTGGGCGTTCGGTGTCGAGTGGTTCATCCGCGCGGGTCAGGGGCCGGGCATCACCGAGACCGACCTCATGGCGGGGCTCTGACCGATGGGCATGTGCGGTGCGTACTTTCGTGTCACGTCCGGTGAACTGCGTGAGCTGATCGACGAGCCCGATCGGTACTGGGAGTACGCCGAGAAGACCACGGACACCGAGCGGGCCGTGGACATCGACAAGGCGTGGCACGCGTTGTGGTTCCTGGCCGGGCGAGGCGGGATCGAGGTCGACTTCGTATTGGGCGGGACGCTGCTGGGGGAAGAAGGCGGCGACGGACCGGCGCGGTACTTCACGGCCGACGAAGTGGGGAAAGTCGCCGCGGAGCTGTCACGAACCGGGTTCGACAAGCTCGCGCGGGGTGTCGAACTCTCGGACCTCGAGGCCGAAGGGATCTACCCGTCGATCTGGGACGAGCCTGACGCGCTGGACTACGTGCGCGGTTACTACGACGTGCTCGTGACCTTCTTCGCCGATGCCGCGAAGGCCGAGGATCCGGTCGTCACGATCATCACCTGACCATCCCGCTTCCCAGGTCTGGACGGAAGGTCCTGTTCGAGAGCGGTGCCGGTGACCGGCCCCGATACCGGACCTCGACCCTCAGTGTGTGGATTTTGGTGCTTTAGAGGACCCAAAATCCACACAGTCCCTGTGACCGCCGGATCCAGAAGAGGGTGTGTGGAAATAGGGACACTCAACGTCCCTATTTCCACACACCCCTCGCCCTGCGTCACCTTTTGCCCTACCCCTCACTAACGGCGTCAGGCCGTGGCGGCGGTGACGTCGAGTTCGACGAGCTGCCCGGGGTAGCCGAGCTGCGCGACGCCGAGCAGGGTGCTCGCGGTCGTGAACGCCTCCCCGATCTCCGACTCGACGAACCGGTCCCATACGGCCGAAAGCACGTCCGCGTCCGGCGTCACCACGTAGAGCACCGTGCGCACGACGTCGGCCGGGGTCGCCTTGGCGAAGGCGAGCGCGGCGGCGGTGTTCGCGACGACCTGATCGACCTGGGCGAGCACATCGCCCGCGACGACCTTGCCGTCTTCGGCGAGCGGGCACTGGCCGGCGAGGTGGATGTCCCGCCGTCCTTCGACGATGGTCACGTGGTGGTAGGTGGGCGTGGGGTGCAGACCGGGCGGATGGTGGCGTTGAATGGTCACGAACCGCATCCTGACCGAACCGGACTCGGCCGGCCAACTGGATTTCACGGGGGAGTCATGCGCAGGACGATCGACTGGACCGGCGACGCGGTCACGATCATCGACCAGACCGTGCTGCCCGCCGAGTACCGCGTGCTCGAATTGCGCACGGTCGGCGAACTCGTCGACGCCATCCAGCGTCTCGCGGTTCGCGGGGCGCCCGCGCTCGGCGCGGCGGGGGCGCTCGGCGTGGTACTCGCGACCCTCGCGAAAGGTGACGTCGAGGCCGAGGCGGAACGCGTCGCCAAGGCCCGGCCGACCGCGGTCAACCTGAGCTGGGGCGTCTCCCGCGCGCTCGCGAAGCTCCCGGAGGGGCCGGAAGCGGTCCTCGCCGAAGCGCTGGCGATCCTCGACGAGGACGAGCGAATCAATCACGAAGCCTCCCGGCTGGCGACCGAAGTAGTGCTCGAACACTGCGAGCAGCGGCCGTTGCGGCTGCTCAGCCACTGCAACGCCGGCCACCTCGCGACGGTCGGCTGGGGCAGCGCGCTCGGCGTCGTCTGGCACCTGCACGCTCGCGGTCTGGTCGAGTCCGTGCTGGTCGACGAGACCCGCCCGCTGTTGCAGGGTGCCCGCCTGACCGCATGGGAACTGGCCGAAGCCGGTGTCCCGTACCGGATCCAGCCCGACGGCGCGGCCGCCGCCGCGATGAGCCGCGGCCTGGTCGACTGTGTGCTCGTCGGCGCCGACCGGATCGCCGCCAACGGCGACGTCGCCAACAAGATCGGCACCTACGGCCTGGCGATCGCGGCGAAGCACCACGGAGTCCCGTTCGTGGTCGTCGCCCCGTCGTCCACTGTGGACACCGCGATGCCGGACGGCACCGGGATCGTGATCGAGGAACGCGATCCCGGCGAGGTCCTGAGCTTCGGCGGCACGAAGGTCGCCCCCGAAGGCGCGCAGGTCTTCAACCCGGCCTTCGACATCACACCGTTCGACCTGGTCACCGCCGTGGTCACCGAGCACGGAATCCTGAACCGCTAGAAGGATTCCAGGCAGGTCGGCTCACGATCGGAGGCGAACGCCGCCGTCGCCCGCGAAACCGCCCCGGCGGTCCGTTCCTTGATCCGCCCGGCCGCGGCCAGTGTGCTCGGCCGGGTCCCGCCGAGGAAGATCGCGCCGAGGTCGATCACGTCCAGTTCGAGATCCGGCGCGTCCTCCACCCTGGTCACTTCGGCGTTCCCGTCGGTATCGGTGACGAGCCGCCAGTTCCCGGTGTTCCACGGGCAGAACGCGTCGCGCACGCCGAACACCAGATCCACCGGCACGTTGTAGCGGCGGGTGACCAGGGCCCGATCGACGTCGACGAGCCGGACCCACAGGGAGTCACCGGCGGACCGGGTCATGGCACGGGGATTGGCGAGAAGGTGGATGAGCGGTTCGTCGAGGGCGGCGAACGTCTCCACGGTGAAGACCAGGTCGTAGTCGAGCAGGAACCGGTACAGCGTCGCGTACGCCTCCGGCGTGGTCGCGACCAGTTCCTGCACGGTCAACGTCCCTCGCGGGCCTTCCTCATTCCAGTCGTTCTTCAGCCGGTAGATCGCGTAGCCGTCCGGCAGGACGGCGAACCTCAGCGCGGTCGCGCCGTTCCTTCGCCGCTCCGGGTCGTCGAGGTTGAACTCCCACGTCGCCCCCGGCCGGTCCAGCGCGCCGACCCGTTGCGGCGCTTCCTTCTCGTAGATCGCTTTGACCAGCGGGAGCGCCTGCTCGCGGCCGACTTCGCGCACGCGCTCGGCGTCGAGTGCGACGCCGGGCCGGAACGCGGACTTCGCGCGCACCTTCGCGCGGTAGAACTGCGTCGCGAGGCCGTAGCCGAAGCGGGGGTAGATGACGGCTTCGGAGGCCCACAGCGCGGCGATCGGCTCGGCGCCGTCCTCGTGCAGGCCGTGGAGCTGCGCCCGCATGACGCGGGTGAGCGCGCCCCGCCTCCGATGTCCCGGAGCGACGCCGACCGACGTGATCCCGGCGAACGGTGTCGGCCCGGAACCCGGCAGGGTGATCTTCCGGCTGAGGATCTCCCCCATCCCGATCAGTTCGTCACCGTCGAAGACGCCGTGCGAACGCTCGGGTTCGAACACCAGCCCCTCACGGTGCTGGAACCCTTCCGAGGGGTCGGCGAGAAACGCGCGGGCCAGCATGTCCGAGAGGGCGGGCAGGTCGTCGGTGGTCAGGGTGCGGAGGGTCAAGCCGTCGTCGCTCACCCTGTCGTCCTACGCCCATTCACCGACGACCGCCACGCATTAAAGTGCGGAAATCAGGGCCGCGGCCCGATCACCTCACCCTTTTCCGTCACCTCGATCGCCATCGCGGGGCAGGAGTCCGCCGCGTCGAGCACGCTCTCGTCCGGATTCACTTCCCCCTCGACCACCGTCGCCGTGGCGCCTTCGAGTTCGAAGACCTTCGGCAGTAGCGCGGCGCACATCCCCGAGCCGATGCACGTCCCGCCATCGACCTCGACTTTCCAGCTCATGGTCACCATCCGATCGGCATGGTGCGGGGCCCCCGCACCAGCATCTGCGTCTTCCACACGATATCGCCGTCGAGGTGCAGTCCGGGGAGATCGCGCAACAAAGCCCGCAAGGCCTCCTGTAGTTCCAGCCTGGCCAGCGGGGCACCGAGACAGTGGTGCACGCCGTGCCCGAAACCGAGGTGGGGATTGGCTTCCCTGCCGAATTCGAGGGTTTCCGCCGAGGTGAACTGGAGCGCGTCCCGGTTGGCGGCGCCGATCGCGACCATCACCGGCTCGCCTTCCTTCACCAGCACGTCACCCACCTGGATGTCTTCGGTGGCGTAGCGGGCGAACCCGGCTCCGGCACCCAGAGGGATGAACCGCATCAGTTCCTCGACGGCGGCCGGGATCAGGTCCAGGTCGCCGCGCAGGCGGGCGAGCTGGTCCGGCTGTTCGAGCAGGGCGTAGACGAAGTTGGGGATCTGGCTGGCGGTGGTCTCGTGCCCGGCGACCAGGATGCCGATGCACATGTCGACCAGTTCCAGCTCGCTCAGCCTGTCGCGGACGTCGCGTGCCTCGATCAGCGCGGTCATCAGGTCGTCCTGAGGCCGGGCACGATGCTCTTCGACGAGCACGTGCATGTACGCCCGCAGCTCGTCCTGGTTGGCCATCATCTCTTCGGTGGTCAGCGGGCTGGTCGACAGCGCGGCGTCGCTCCAGACCCGAAACTTCGGCCGGTCCTCGACGGGGACGCCGAGCAGTTCGCAGATCACCGCGACCGGGATCGGCAGCGCGTAGTCCTCGACCAGGTCGGCGGGCTGTCCCTTGACCTTCATGTCCTCGATCAGGCCCGCCGCCAGGTCCGCGACCCGTGGCCGCAGCAGCTCGACACGGCGCATGGTGAACGCCTTCGCGACCAGCGTACGCAGCCGGGTGTGGTCGGGCGGGTCCATGCTC
This sequence comes from Amycolatopsis sp. cmx-11-12, assembly GCF_046269425.1. Classification (NCBI taxonomy): domain Bacteria; kingdom Bacillati; phylum Actinomycetota; class Actinomycetes; order Pseudonocardiales; family Pseudonocardiaceae; genus Amycolatopsis; species Amycolatopsis sp. cmx-11-12. The sequence goes on from NZ_JADNQM010000052.1 coordinate 38,540, forward strand.
AGGATCCCGCCGGGCCGCCTGCCCGGCGCCATCCGCGGCTCGTCCTTGTCCTCGGCCATCGCGCGGGAGAACCGCCGGTCGCCCAGCACGAGACGCGCGTCGGCGTAGCGGGTGGCGAGCCACGTCGGCTCACCGTGCGGGAGACGGACGCGGAGCATGCCCTCGGTGGCACGGGCGGCGGCGTAGGCCTCGTCGAGTTCGAGTCCCTCGTCCTGGTTGAAGGGATAGGCCACGAATTCGGCGTCTGTGGTGGTCATTTGTCCGGAAACCCCCCTGCTCGGCGGTTTGTAAGCAACTGCTTACAACGCTAACCAGGATCACGGACAGCGTCAATGCGCCTACCGTGCGACGTCCGGCTAGCCTGTGCCCGATGACGGAAGAACCGCAGGTCCGCAAGCGCGACGCGGCCGCGACCAGAGCGGCCCTGCTCGACGCGGCGGCGGCACTTTTCGCCGAACGCGGTTTCGACCGGACGACCGTGCGAGACATCGCGAAGCTCGCCGGAGCCAATCAGGCGCTGCTGTTCCGCTACTTCGGCTCGAAGGACGCGCTCTTCGAGGAGGTACTGGCGCGGGGTGGGCGCGAGCAGATCGCCACCACCCCGCCGGATGAACTGCTCGGGACGGCGTTGCGCAGCATGCTGGAGTCCGACACCAGGCGGGATCGCACGCTCGACGCCTACCTGCGCTCGACCGGGCACGACAGCGCGGCGACCACGGTCCGGCGGCAACTCGGCGAGGAGTACGCGAAGGTGCTGGCCACGTTGACCGACGCCGACGACGCGGATCTGCGGGCCGACCTCATTCTGGCGTGGCTGCTCGGGATCGGCCTGGTCCGCGAGATCACCGGCAAGGAACCCTTGGCCAGCGCGGATCCCGACGACGTCTGCCGCCTCGTGCTCGGCGCGGCACGGACGCTGCTGGAGCGCAGCGGGTAATTACCTCGCCGTCCGCGGCCCGCTGTCCTACGGTCGGTGCCGTGACCTCGTTCCCGCCCGCCGGCACCGAAGCCGAGTTCGACGCACTGACCAGGCAAGACCTGCTTCCGGCGGTGACGTCGCTGACCGGGTCGCTCGGTCTCGGCGAAGTCGTCCCGTTCACCGAAGGCTCGCTGCCGGTCTACGCCGTCAGCGAAGACCTGGTGCTCAAGCTGTTCCCGCCGGTGCATCTCGACGAACTCCCCACCGAGCGGACGATGCTCGAGGCCCTGCACGGCAAGCTCCCGATCCCGACGCCCGCCGTGCACGACGTCGGCGAGCGGGACGGCTGGGGCTACGTGCTCATGGAGCTCCTGCGCGGCGAAACGCTGAAGGACGCCTGGCCGAAACTGTCCACAGAGGACAAACACCGGCTCGCTCCCGAACTCGGCGAGGCGCTGGCCGCCCTGCATTCGCTGCGCGACCCGCGACTGGACGTCTTGGATCCGCCGGACTGGGCCGCGTTCGTCGCCGAGCAGCGCGCGAACGCCGTCGAGCATCACCGCCGGACCGGCCTCGACGAGGCCTGGATCGCCCAGATCCCGGCGTTCCTCGATTCCGTCGAGCTGGGGTCGCCTCCCGTCGTCCCGCTGCACACCGAGTTCATGCGCGACCACGTCATGGTCACCCACGACGGCGAACGTCCGCGGCTGACCGGGCTCTTCGACTTCGAACCGGCGATGCGGGGCGCGGCCGAGTACGACTTCGTCGCCGTCGGCCTGTTCGTTTCCGGCGGGGACAAGGACTTCCTGCGGCGGCTGCTCGCCGGGTACGGCGTCGATCCGGACGACGGGTTCTCGCGGCGCTGCCTGGCGTACGCGCTTTTGCACGTCTACAGCAATTTCACGTGGTACTTCAAGGTTCTCCCGGCGCCGGACGAGCCGACCCTGGAGAGCCTCAGCCGCGTTTGGTGGTAGCCCACGTCACCGGCACGGCCTCCGGGCCGCGGACCGAAAGCGGTGGGCGCCACACGATTTCCGGGAGCGGCACCGCGAGATCCAGTCCCGGCAGCCCGTCGAGCAGGGTCCGGAACGCGATCTCCCCTTCGAGCCGCGCGAGCGCCGCGCCGAGGCAGAAGTGGAGGCCATGCCCGAAGCCGAGTTGCGGGGCGTTGCGGCGCCGGATGTCGAACCGCGACGCGCCGGGAAAGGCGCTCTCGTCACGGTTCGCCGCGCCGGCGTGCGCCAGGACGGCCTCGCCGCGCCGGACCAGGCCACCACTCAACTCGACGTCCTCCAGCGCGACCCGGAGCAGCGACGCGTCGGCCGGTCCGTCGAAGCGCATGATCTCTTCGACGGCCCCCTCCGTCAGCTCGAGATCCTCGCGCAGCGCGGCGAACTGGTCCGGATTCGCCGACAACAGCACGATCCCGGTCGCGATCAGGCTGACCGTGGTCTCGTGCCCGGCCAGCAGGAGTTGCGTGGCCAGATCGATCAACTCGGCCTCGGTGAACCGGTCACCGTCTTCGTCACGGGTGTGCACGAGGACGCTCAGCAGGTCCTCCCCCGGCTCCGCCCGCTTGACCGCGACGAGCGCGGCCATGTCTTCCGCCCCGTCACGTCGGGCCTGCGCCACTTCCGCCGGGGTGTACGCCATCGGCGTGACGATCACCCGCGACCACTGGCGGAACCGTTCCTTGCCTTCGAACGGGACGCCGAGGATCTCGCACATGACCGCGGTGGGCAGCGGGAAGGCGAACGTCTCCACGAGGTCCACCGGCGGCCCGTGCGCGACCATCGTGCGCAGGAGTTCGCCGGCGATCTCCTGGATCCGCGGCCGCAGCGCGGCGATCCGGCGGACGGTGAAAGCCGGTGCCGAAAGCTTCCGCAACCGCGTGTGATCCGGCGGGTCCATGTTCAGGATGCTGTGCTCACCGGTGGAGAAGTCGCCCGGCTCGATGAGGCAGGGCGCGCCGGGAGCGAGCAGGTTCCGGGAGAACCGCGGGTCCGAGAAGATCAGGCGGACGTCTTCGTACCGGGTCACCAGCCAGCCCTCGCAGCCGCTGGGGAAGACGACCCGGGACATCGGCGGATACTCGGCGTAGATCGCGCCCATCGGGGTCGCGGCGTGGTCCTTGGCCGCGGGATACGTGGCTGTCATGGGCCGATGATGAGCGGCGGGTCCGCACTTCGGAAGGCTCCGGCCCATCCTTCTCACCGCGTGATAATCCCGCGCAGGAACTCCAGATAGCCCGGCCGCTCGGCCGTGGACAGCAGTGTCCCGCCGCTCGCCCGCTGTGCCTGGATCAACCCGATGAAAGCCGTGTAGGCCAGCAAACCGCGATGCCGGGCCTCGGTTTCAGGGCGATCCATCTCCCGGAAACACCGGACGATGAACTCGACGCGCCGCGCGGTGACGTCGGCGAGCAGCGGGCCGATCACCGGATCGCCGGCATGGGCGAGCAGCGCCAGTTCGGCCCGCTCGTCGTCAACGCCGGCGAAGACGAGTTCGAAGAGTTCACGCAGCCTTCGTTCCGGATCCGCGATGCCGTCCAGCAATGTGATCAGCGCCTCGGTGTCCTGCTCGGCCCACCGGCGCACGGCGGCTTCGACCAGCGCGTCCCGGTTCGCGAAATGCCAGTAGAAGCTGCCTTTCGTCGTCCCGAGTTTCGCCGCGATGGGTTCGACGGCGATCGCGGCGACCCCGCCGTCGCACAGCGCTTCGAGCGCCGCGTCCGCCCAATCTTCGCGCGCGAGCTTCCGTTTCCCGGCCACGCCGCATACGCTACCGTATGGAAAACCATACGGCATCGTACGGAGGCGGCCATGCCTTTCGGATCACCCGTGAACTGGGGCGCGACCCCGGAAGAACGCCGCCGCGCGCAGCCGGCGGACATCCTGCTCGACGGCCCTGTCACCCGCTTCGACCGGGCTGTCACCGTGCACGCGCCCGCAGAGCTCGCCTACCGCTGGCTCTGCCAGATCTCGGTCGCGCCCTACAGCTACGACCTGCTCGACAATCTCGGCAAGCGCAGTCCGCGCACCCTCACTCCCGGCGCCGACGAGCTCGCTCCCGGCGACACACTGATCGTGTTCGAGCTGGCCGAGGTCGAGCGAGGACACAGCCTCAGCGGCCGCACTTTCGCCAAGTCCGAGAAGCTGTTCGGACCGGTGGCCGCCACCTACTCGGTCGAGCCGATCGACGAGCGGTCGTGCCGGATGCTGTGCCGCGTCGTCGTGACCTCGAAGGGATTCCGGGGCCGCCTCAAGGAGTTCCTGCTCGGCTGGGGTGACCTGATCATGATGCGGAAACAGCTGCTGACGCTGAAGAAGTACGCCGAACGCGACGCACGGCTCGGCCGCGTGTCTTGAGTGCGAATGTCGTGAGCGGCGGCTCCGTCAGTCGAGGCGCGTGTCGCGAAAGCCACTTTCGCGACCTCGGACGTCCCGAAAGTGGCTTTCGCGACACGCTCGCTGGGCGCTCGCGAGTGTTGACTAGGAGGGCGGCAGCGCACGCCTTAGCAACTCCGCCAGGTGCACGGCCTTGCGTCCGTCGAGTTGCTCGATCTGCGTCCGGCAGCTGAACCCGTCCGCGACCACCTCGGTGCCCTCGGCCGCGGCGCGGATCGCGGGCAGCATGCGATCTTCGGCGCAGGCGACGGATACGTCGTAGTGCCCGCGTTCGAAGCCGAAGTTGCCGGCCAATCCACAGCAGCCGGAATCCATTGTGGAATTGTGGATACCCGCGGCGCGCATCGCGGCCTCGTCGGCGCCGAAACCGAGCACGGCGTGCTGGTGACAGTGCACCTGGCTGAGCGCTTCGACGTCCAGCGACCGGAATTCGAGCGGCGAGTCCTCGACGAGTTCCGCGAACGTCCTGGTCTGCCCGGCGAGCAGTTTCGCGACCGGATCGCCCGGCAGCAGTGCCTCGAGGTCGCCGCGGAAGAGAGCCGTGCAACTCGGCTCCAGCCCGGCCACCTGGTATCCCGCCCGCAAGTACGGTTCGAGCACGGAAAGCGTGCGGCGCAACACTTTCTTCGCCACGTCGAGCTGTCCGGTGGACACCCAGGTGAGGCCGCAGCAGACACCGCGATCGGGCAGGACGACGTCGTAGCCCGCCGCGGTGAGCACCTCGGCCGCGGCGTCGAGGACGTCCGGGGTGAGGTAGTTGTTGAAGGAGTCGGGCCACAGCACGACGGGCCGCGAGCCGGTCGCCCACCGCCGGAGATCCTTGCGGCGCCCGGTGAACGACGTCCTCGCGAACGTCGGCAGCTCCCGTTCCGGCGCGATCCCGCCGAACTTCTTCAGCAGACCGGAGAAACGGCGCGACATCGTGTTCGCCAGCCGCGGCGCCAGCGACGCCGCGCGCAGCCACACCGGCAGCCAGCCCATCGAATAGTGCGACGCCGGGCGCAGCCGCCCCTTGTGGTGCTGGTGCAGGAACTCCGCCTTGTAGGTCGCCATGTCGACATCGACCGGGCAATCGGACAGGCAGCCCTTGCACGACAGGCACAGATCCAGCGCCTCGGCGACCTCTTCGGAGCGCCAGCCGTCGGTGATCAGTTCGCCGTTCACCATCTCGGCGAGCAGATGCGCGCGGCCCCGTGTCGAGTGCTTCTCCTCGCGAGTGGCGCGGTAACTCGGGCACATCACACCCGCGCCGGTGGTGTTGCGGCATTTGCCGACACCGACGCAGCGCCGCATCGCCTGCCCGAAGCTCCCTTGATCCTCCGGATACGCGAGTGCGGTGACGTCTTCGAGCTCCAACGGCGCTCGCCGCACCCGGAGATCGGCGTCGACCGGCCTCGGCTCGACGAGGATGCCGGGGTTCATCTTGCCCGCCGGGTCGAAGATCCCCTTGAACCGCGCGAACAACGCGAGGATCTCGGGGCTGTACATCCGGGGCAGCAGTTCCGAGCGAGCCTGGCCGTCGCCGTGTTCCCCGGACAGTGAGCCTCCGTGCGCGGCGACCAGGTCGGCCGCCTCTTCGAGGAACGACCGGAATCCGGCGATCCCTCGCGGGGAAAGCAGATCGAAGTCCAGCCGCAGATGGAGACAGCCCTCGCCGTAGTGGCCGTAGACCACGCTCTTGCGGCCGTGTTTCCGCATGAGTTCCTTGAACTCGCGCAAGTAGGCACCTAAACGCGCGGGCGGGACGGCCGCGTCCTCCCAGCCGGGCCAGGCTTCCTCGCCGCCGGCCAGTCGCGTCGCGAGCCCGGCGCCCTCCTCCCGGATCCGCCACAACCGCTTTTGCGCGGCCGCGTCGTCCAGCAGCGCGGATCCGGTCAAAGCGCCACGCAGGTCCGCGATCAGCCCACGTGCCTTGTCTGGATCGGTCATCTCGACGAACAACCAGGCTCCGCCCGGCGGAAGTCCGTCGGCGCGGCCCGGTTCCAGCAGCGCGACGAGGTCCGCGTCGACGCCCTCCACTGTCAGCGGCGACCACGGCAGGATCGCCGGGACGGCGTCGGCCGCGGCGATGTCGGACTCGAAACCGAGCACCGCGAGCACCTTGCGTTCCGGCACCTTCGCGAGGGAGACCGTCGCCTCCAGCACGGTGACACAGGTGCCCTCGCTGCCGATGAGTGCCTTGGCAACGTCGAAACCGTTCTCCGGCAACAGGTGTTCCAAACCGTATCCGGACACCCGCCTGCTGAACGTGGACAGTTCGGTGCGCAGCAACGCCAGGTTGTCGCGGACGAGCGCGCGCAACTCCGAAAAGACCCGGCCTTCCGTACCGGGCCTGGCCGCCCGCGCGTCCACTTCGGACGGTGAGGTCGGCCCGACGGTCAGCCGGGTGCCGTCGTAGAGCAGCACGTCCAGTTCGCGGACGACGTCGACCGTGCGCCCGTAGGCGACCGAATGCGAACCGCAGGCGTTGTTGCCGATCATCCCGCCGATCGTGCAGCGCGAATGCGTCGACGGGTCGGGCCCGAACCGGAGACCGTGCGGCGCGGCGAGCGCCTGGAGGTGGTCGAGGACAGTGCCGGGCGCCACCCTCGCCGTCCGCGCCACGGGATCGAGATCGAGAACACCGCCGAGGTGGCGTGACGTGTCGATCACGACGCCCGGACCGCACGAGTTGCCCGCGACGCTGGTGCCGCCGCCTCTGGCGATCACCGGCAGCCCGGCCTCACGGCAGGCGGCGACGGCCTCGATCACCTCGTCGACGCTCCGCGGCAGCACCACGCCCTGGGGCACGTGCCGGTAGTTGGAGGCGTCGGTCGTGTACAGCGCCAGTGTCGCGGCGTCGGCCAGGATCTCCACGGAGTCCATTCAAGACAACCGGAGGCGAGAACGCATCGGTGAACCTCTCCAGCCGGGTGTGTCGGAAACCACGCCCAGTGTGCGATCGTGAGCGCGTGACGGCCAGACGGCACGCCGCTGAAGACCTCGCCGCCGAGCACAGCGCGGTGCTCGGCGGGCTTCTGCGCGAGCGTGAAGAGCTGCTCGCCACCCTCGACCGGGTCGCGGCGCTCAACGGCACCGCGCGGCTGATCCGCGAGTCGATCGGCACGCATTCCGGTTTCGTCGCCGAGATCACCGGGCCCGAGCAGGCGGTGATCCGCTGGCTGTCGGGCAACCGCACGGACGCGCTGCAGGACCTCGCCGTGCCGATCGGCCAGGGCATCGGCGGGCGTGTGCTCGCGCTAGGCAGGCCGGTCCGCGTCAACGACTACGTCAGCTCGCCGAGCATCACCCACCAGTTCGACGCGCAGGTCCGCGGGGAGGGCCTCGCCGCGATGATCGCCGTCCCGATCATGAGTGGGACCGACACCGTCGCCATCGCGTACGCCGCCATGCGCGAGCCGCGCGACTTCGGCGACGACGCCGTTCTGTCCCTTGAAGAGATCGCCGGAGAGGCTGGCCGGGCGCTGAAACTGGCGTCGGTCGCCGAGGCCGACCGCGAGACGGCCTTGTCCGCCGAACGGCTGCGGATGCAGAGCGCGCTGCACGATTCGGTCGGCGCGCTGCTGTTCTCCATCGGCGTCCAGGTCCGGAACCTGCACGAGGACATCAGCGACAACCCGGCGCTCGAATCACGGCTGCGGCGACTGGAAGGCGACGTGTCGGCCGCATCACGGGCACTGCGCGAGTCGCTGCTGGCACTGTCGGAGTCGAGTCCGGAACGCGCGCTGCCGGTGGAACTGGCCGAGCACTGCCGCTCGTTCCAGGCCCGGTGCGGCGTCCCGGCTCGGTTCGTCCAGCTCGCGCCGGTGCCGCGACTGGACGCCGAACGCACCGGACTGCTGGTGGCTGCCGTCCGGGAGGGCCTGCTCAACGTCGAGAAACACGCCGACGCGCTGTCGGTCGTGGTCAGCCTGCTGCCTAGCGACGACGGCGTGCAGGTGGTCGTCGCCGACGACGGGACCGGTCATCGCGGCGAGGAACCGGCGCCCGGGACCGGGATGGGCCTGCGTGCACTGGCGGAACGCGCCGCGCGGCTCGGCGGCCGGGTCAGCCTGGTCCGCGACGAGGACGACGGGTGCACACTGCGAGCTTGGGTGCCGGAACCGTGCCGTCGCCGGTGACCGTGCTCGTCGTGGACGACCATCCGGTGGTCCGCGACGGGGTGAGCCTGCTGCTGCGCTACGACCCGGCGATGACCGTGGTCGGCTCGGCCGAGACCGGCCGGGCCGCGATCCAGCGGGCGGGTGAGCTGAAACCCGCGCTGATCCTGCTGGACCTGCGGCTGCCGGACATGCTCGCGCCCGAGGTCATCGCCGAACTCCGGCGAGTGCACCCGGCCGGGCGGATCGTGGTGTTCACCGCGCACGGCGACCATCAAGGAGTGCGGGCCGCGCTGGACTCCGGCGCGCACGGCTGCCTGCTCAAGGATGTCGCCGGGACGAACCTGGTGGCGGCGTTGCGGCAGGTCCTCAAGGGCGATCGGGTCGTCGACCCGCGGATCTTCCCCGACGACGGCCAGCGGTCCGACGCGCTGGCCCGCAGCGGCCTGACGCGGCGCGAGTACGAGGTCCTGCGGCTGGCGGCGCAAGGGCAGACGAATCCGGAGATCGCGGAGTCGACCGGGCTGGCGCGGAACACGGTGAAGACCTACCTGCAGTCCGCGCTGCACAAACTCGGCGCCCGCAACCGCGTCGAAGCCATCGGTAAGGCCTCGGAAGCCGGCCTCCTCTGACCTCTCCGCAATTAGTCACCTACTTGCGGTAGTGCGACGCCGAACCACCGCAACTAGCCTCGATCTTGCATGGGTTTCTGTGAGTTCGTCGGGATTGCTGCTGCGGCTGGGTTTTGGTCGGAAATCGTGCTGTGGGCAGGGTTGTGGGCCGACTGTCGTGTCGGTGGGCGGGTTCCGAGG
>NZ_JADNQM010000053.1:0-43437 GCF_046269425.1 Amycolatopsis sp. cmx-11-12
GACTGGAACGCGTCCAACACCACGCATCGTCTAGCGTTTACCCAAGTGGGATGCTCGATGATGTCGCACATCCACAGCAAATTGAGTTGGGTGCGCAAGAAATTCGGGTGCACAGATCCTCACTGCGTGCTGTCACTCAATCGAGTGGTCTCGACTGAGTGATCGCATTCTGGATTCGATCCGGATGCGCGCGCGGCCATGGTTTGCAATGCAGATTTGGCGAGCTGTCGATCAACTGGAAGCGGATAGACTTTGTTGCTCTTTGACTGGTGCCCTGTTGAGTTGAGCGTGCTTCTAGCGCACAGAGAAGACCCTGGGAGTTGATGTAGAGACCCTAAGTGACAAGCACTAGCACTAGCAGCCTGTGACGACTCGGGGTCCACTTACGCCTGGATCACCCATATTTGCAACCTGACATTGCGTACTGTAGCGGACAACGGCCACTAGCAGACTTGGCCCGTGCATAATGGACGATTCAGCGTATTACCCGCGATATGCAAATATGACGCGGTCGGTTACCGATTGGGAGGCGGCGCAATGACGGAAAGCTACGTCGCCCAGTGCTATGAATAGTGTTCATGTCTCGACGCTCAGACGCGCGGACGTCACTTTTGGGAGGTGATGGCAATACTAGCCATCAAGAAAATTATCGCCCTGGCGACCACAGTGGCTGTCGGCACACTCGGCCTCGACGCTCCGACCGGCGCAGCCCCGCGAGGCGAAGTGCAGATCAGTGAGGTCGACGTCACCAATCTTACAGCTTTTCGCGGCGTTACCCCTCGTCAGGTTGATAGCCTCAAGCAGCAGAAGGTCCGTCGTCTAGATTTCCCAATCTCACATGAGTGCGAGGGGATCGAGCGTCTCGAGGATAAAGTAGGACCGCGCTGTTTTGATGGGTTCGAGCTGACCACAAGTCCCGAGGAGGCCGCTGTCACTCAAAGCATTGGCGAAGTGACCGTCAAGGACGATCGTACAGGAAACGTTCAGGCGGATCTCCCCGGAGGCGTTGCTCGGGTCGTGCTGCGCAAGAAACTAACCGAGGTGCGAGTTACTTATCCGGGTGACGACCGTGACAGCGTGATCAAGCAGCTCAAGCAGCGCTACACGGGGTCGACGACAGGAACGTTAATGGACATGTTGGGGCGGCAAGGCAAGGTCCTGCGGCTGACCGCCCAGTATCCCGAGCCTGAGCAAGCCGAGAGAAGGAACTCGGCCTTCCATCACGAGTTGACTGCAGGGGAGTTCACCCGGATCTACATTCCCTGGGCAATGGTGTCGCAGGGCGGATTCGGTAAGATCGCGATGGATCATGTGCTCAGCGGCTACCAGGCCCTCAAAACAGGTATCCGCCCGACACAACAGCCCGAGCTTAATGCAGAGAAGGGCCTAGATAAACTGAAGGCGGAATGCAAATCCGATCTTCAGGGACCTATCTGCGAGGTAGCTGGGCAAAACTGGGCATCTACCAACTCCAAGCTAACCATTGCCAAGAAGGTCATCGACCAGATCGGTGCTAATGAGGGGGCTATTAGCGCGATTAGCAGCGGCCTGGAAAAGGTGAAACCCAACGCCGCGACAGCTACGCCGAAGGGCGCCCTCGCCCACGCCACCAAGTTGGTCAAAGCCAATACGAGGCTACAGAACCTAGCCAAGAGCGCGAAGGCTAGCGGCATTGGCGCTCTGCAGGTAGCCAGCTATGGGGTATCCATGGCGATGTTGATCAACAACTGGAACGATATATCGCCGTTGGACAAGGCTGAGTCGATAACCAGCATCATCCCGATCGTCGGACAGGGCATCAGTTTCTTCAATGCTGCACAAAAGGGCGACATGGAGGGAGTGGCCGTCAGTACTTTGTCAGTAATTGGGGTAACGGTAGCTGGCGTATGCGGCCCCTGCGCTGCGGCGATCGGCGTTGGACTCGCGTTGTACAGTCTGATCTCTTGGGCCGTTGCGCATGCGCACGCCGAGGCGGCCGAACGCGAGCGAGCCGCTAAGCAAGCCCGGATCGAGCAATTCCTGAAGGACTTCAAGGAAAAGGGCGGGGTCTTCGAATGGGAAGACCCACAATACGACGCGGGCATCTACCTGCCCCCCGACTATGGAGTCAAAACTCAGACAATCAAGTTGTCAACCAAGGAGGTTCCTTACCTTCTTGCCAAAGGTGAGTTCATCACAATCCCCTTTCCTTACACATGGCAGGATGCATATGTCTATCCTGGCAAGCCTGCAACGGACGCTAAGAAGCGCGGGTTTCTGGAAGTCGTCGACGTCTCCGTCTGGCAAGGGGGGAAACGAACGATGACAAAATGTACTGACAAATGGATCAACGAGGCCGAGACGACAGGTTTTGCTGGCGCTGCGTCAGTTTGCGAAGCCCAGCAGCAGGTAGCGGTCACGCCTGAACAGCCAACCTGGCTCGACATTACCTACATCAGCAGGCAGCATAAGAAGCATCCTCAAACAAAAGAGGTTGGAGGACACTGCGAGTGGGCGAAGTCGGGTCTTGCTCCGTATGCGCCCTACAATTCGAGCAAGCATGTGGCGCCTATCTCGAAACTGAAACCCGTGGTGGAGTCTGACTACTGCCAGGTACCCGGTGGAATTGGCCTAAAAATCACTGGTCGTGCCGGAGATGACGTGGTACCACTCGGCTTCTCCATTCCATTCACGTTCGAAGACATCCCAATGGGAAGAGGCTAAGATAATGAGCTTTTCCACGTTGTTCGGACAGACAGTCTCAAGTGTCCGAACAACGTGGAGGGCCTTCTCGTAATCATGGAAGTGGACGGTCCTCAAGCTCTCGCGTGTCGGAGTATCGTCGGCTATTTCGGAACCACGTTTGGTGGAGCGTCCTGAGCAGACTCGCTCGGCTCCCCCGCGGCAGGTCAAGCTATTCCAGGAAGCCGGGCCGAACGCTTCACCGCGAAGAATAACCGGACCGACAACGCGGCCCCCACAAGGCGTGCCGTCCGCGCAGGAGGGGCGGCGCAGTAGCAATGCTGTGAACCTGTGGGCGAGATCGATCAGGGCCGGTCGTAGAAGCACTCCCCGCCTTCACCACCGCGCCTGCTTGCAGGTGTTTCCGTAGGCGGCCGGCCGACTCGTCATGGCGGACCATTCCGGCTCCCGTAGTGACGCGGCGGTCTCGTCCGATGGCCAGCATGTAGCCGATGCCGCGGCACCCCAGCTCCGCGCCCAGCAGGTGGTCGGGAGTCTGTTGCTGCTCAAGGCTTCCGCGAACGGTTGCGCGGCGCTGACCAGGATCGAGACGATCGCCAACGCGGCGCCGCCGTTCCGCAAGCCTCACGTCCGGCGCGCGCAGCATGCGGAGATCGCGCGGGGCGGCCTGCTCGGCGTGATGCTGATCGGGATCGCCCAGCTGATCGGGAAGTTCGCCATCCACCCGGTGGACGGCGTCACCGTGCTCTCCCAGGTGACCACCGCGTCCTTGGGTGACGGCTTCGGCTTCTACCTGGTGCAGTTCTCGACCGTGGCGCTGCTCGCCCTGGCCGCCAACACCCCCTTCGGCGGATTGCCCGTGCTGGCCCAGTTGCTCGCCAAACACAACAAGCTGCCGCACGTGTTCGCTCTGCGCGCGGAACGGCAGGTGTATCGCTACGGCGTCGGGTTCCTCGCCGTCACCGCCGCGATCCTGCTCGTCATCACCGACGGCGACATGAACACCCTGGTCCCGCTGTTCGCGATCGGGGTGTTCGTCGGGTTCACGCTCTCCCAGGCCGGGATGGTCCGGCACTGGCGACGCCCCCTCCCCGGTCCGGCTGGCGCAGCAAGGCCACGCTCAACGGCGGCCCGTACCGAGGAGAGGTCGGCCAGGTCGAGCAGAACGGGTTCGGCCGACCCGGTGCCGTCGATCCCGGCTCGCACCTGGTCGACGGCCGCTGCTCCACGCTCGGCGTCGCGAACGGTCATGAGGATCCGGGCACCGGCCGCGGCCAACGCACCGGAGAGGGCGAGGCCGAGGCCGGAAGTCGTCCCGGTGACCACGATGTTGCAGCCCGTCAAATCGGGCAGGAGTTCTCGCGGAGATGACATGGGTCGATCTCTCCAGTTCATTCGGCCGGAGCCGGCGCCAGGCAACTCATGTGACACTGTCACGCGAATAGCCTGCCCAGTTCGGATGACACTGTCAACTAGAATGGCCGGTGTGACACGCACCGAGACCGCCGAGGCCACGCGGCAAGCTCTTGTCCGCGCTGCTTCCGAGTTGCTCGACCAGGGCGGTCCTGACGCTGTGACCCTGCGTGCCGTCGGAGCGCGGGCCGGAGTCTCGCGAGGTGCGCCCTACGGGCACTTCGAGAACAAAGAACATTTGCTGGCCCAGCTCGCCATCAATGCGTGGAGTTCCCTGGCGGACGACGTCGAGCACCTTCGTGAGAACCTTGAGTCCACTTCGGGCATACGGCTGGAGCGGGCCATCCTGGCGTTGATCGGCGTCGCTCGCCGGTGGCCGCACCGGTACGCGCTGATGTTCAGTGCTCCGGCCGATACCCCTGCCGCCCTGGAGGCCGCGGGCCGTCTCGAGGGCGTGTTCCTGGCCCTGGTCGCGGATATGGTCGGCGAATCCGACGCGCCTCGGTACGGCGCGCTGCTGATGTCGAGTGCACACGGCATCGCGGGAATGGAGCTCAGCGGTCATCTGGCCAAGGACACGTGGCAGGTCAGCGTGGAGCAACTCGTGCACATGCTGATCGACGCGATCCGAGCCGGCTGAACGGAGGAGCCCGTCCCTCGGTACCGGGCTCGGTGTGGTCAGCGCCGGCCGACCTCGAAGTCACCGGCTGGAGGGCCTGCATCTCGTGCCGGCAGCGCGAGAATCTCAACCAACGACCACCAGCGCGCCCTTCCCTGCTCAAAATCCTGCTCGGCGCCATCCTCGGCAGCAGCGGCCTGATCGCCACCGCGATCCATGCACCAGGCGGGGCTGCTGTGACGCCGACACCGCTTACGCGGCGGGATCCGCGAGAGCCTTTTCACAATGGCGTGCGTCGAAGCACGAGCGACCTGAGCGTTGAGCATCGGTTCCCAGGGGGCATCGAGGGAAGCAGCGCGAACGATGCGAACCGGCCAAGCGCGGTCCCGGATCTGGATCTGGCTGGATGTCGTCTTCGGGCCCGACGAACCCAGATGTGTCGATCCTGGGCTCACCAACCTCGGAACTTCGGCCAACTTTCGCCATGCGTACTACACGGGAGATCTGCGCGCGCGGCCTCTCCCGGCACGCTATGACGAAAGGTAGTTCATGACTCGCTCATCAGTCATCCGCCAACGGGCGGCGACCGTCCTCGCTGCAGCACTGCTGGCGATGGCTGCCCCTGCCGGGATTGCATCCGCGACCGAGTTGGCACCAAAGCCGTGCGGCTACTCCGAATCCAACGGGCACTCCTGGTACGACCACTGCACCAGTGACGGATCCCTGATCGTCATCAAGATCGACTTTGTATTGGTCAGGGACCGGTGGCATTGCGTCGCGCCGGGCGTGAGCTACATTGCTGCGAGCGTGAACACCCAAACGCCTGGTACACCGGCGACGGGTGCGACAAAGTCGGTCCCATCTGATCGCACGCCAACGTACTCCGTGTTGTGCACGTACAACACGGGCGAGGTCGCGACCTGCGCAACCTGCCCATGACCGTGAAATCCGTATCCGCGCAGACCCCGATAGAAAGGGTTTTCTGGGCCTGTCGCCAGCCAAATATGCAACGGTTGGATTCTCGTCGTGCTCTTCATTGGCGATGCCCGCCTCGGCGAACCAGAATGCTGTTCCGCCAAGTGCGGATACTGTGACGAGGTTGACGGGTACCAAGCGGAGCGGAACACATGACGTCCCATGCCTACAGGGATAACGCAACCCGGCTGGCAGAACTTGGCTCGACTAACATGGCAACGGCTCGGCACCCGCTCTGATCCGGCAACGTGCACATTGCGCATGTCGCCGGATCAGAGCAGCCCGCGGACTGCTAGCTCTCAGCCTTCTTCTTCCGCGGGGTCCGCTTGCGAGCCGGCTTCGTCGGAGCTTCGTCCACCGGATCCGGTTCACCGTCTTCGGACGGCGCGGCGTCGAACGCTTCGTAGATGTCGCTCGGGATTCGTCCGCGTTCAGCGATCGCGTACCCGTTCTCTGACGCCCAGGCACGGACCTGCTGGTTACGCTCACGATCCGTCGACGTCGTCGCGCGACCGCTCGCCGTAGGCTGGTCGGCCGCAACCCGCAGCTTCCGCCCGCCGGTACGGGTACCCGCCTTAACGAAGCGCTCGAACTCATCGCGCAGCGCCTGAGCGTTCTCGTCGGAGAGATCGATCTCGTACTGCACGCCGTCGAGCCCGAAGGGCACCGTCTGCGTCGCTTCACCGCCGTCGAGATCATCGATGATCTCGACACTAACCTTCTGCGCCATCCGTACAGCCTTTCATCAAGTCGATCAGCGCCCCTACGCGCCATGATCCTCCCCGGAGCCTAACCGCACAGTTCACCAGGGTCGCGATTTGACACACATTGTTGTGCCAGAACGCAATAGCAGTGAACGGCAAGTACTCCGTACCATCATCATGAGGTGGCTCGATGAAGGTCAGCCCCGCACCGACTTCCTCTACGTCGTAGACACGATGCCCAGGGTCAAGGTCCTGACCAGGCGCAACTTCAACCCAGGTACGTACATCGTCGAACCCTCTGCCGATACTTCGGTGATCTGCTGGTGTGGAGTGAGCCACGGTCTGTCGCGTAGCTTGGCCCTACGACGTCGATCACGCCGACGCGATGAATGGCAGTGGCTGGCAGGCCGGAGGGACTCAGGAATGAACGAGCCGTACTCCTCCGCCAGCACTGATGGCGCTCTGCGAATAGGGACGGACCTGCTCTCTGAATTTCCCCAGTTGGGGTGTCTTGTCGGCGTGTTGTTTGCGCTGGTCACAGGCTTGCGAGTGACGGTTCTCGGTGTTGATCACCGTGGACAGTTGCGGGGAGGCCGAGATGCTCACAGTGGAGGAAGACGTGGAGGCGCAGGCGCTGCGTGCTCAGGGCTGGTCGATCTCGGCGATCGCGAGACATCTCGGGCGTGATCGCAAAACGATCCGCCGGTATCTGGCTGACGAGGTCGTTCCCGGCGCACGCCGGTCGTCGACGGTGGACCCGTTCGAGCCGTTCGTCGCCTACTGCCGGGCGCGGCTTGCCGATGATCCGCATTTGTGGGCGTCGACGCTGCTGGACGAGCTCGCCGAGCTGGGTTACCGGGGCGGCTACTCGACGTTCACCCGTGCGCTGCGCCGCTATCGGCTGCGGCCGCACTGCGAACCGTGTCAGGTTTCCCGCGGCCGCGACGTCGCGATCATCACGCATCCGGCGGGCGAGGAAACCCAGTGGGACTGGTTGGAGTTGCCGAATCCGCCGGAGGGCTGGGGCGTTGGGAAGCAGGCGCATCTGCTGGTCGGCGCGCTGGCGCACTCGAGCAAGTGGCGCGGTGTTCTGGCCGAGTCCGAGGAATTTCCGCATCTGGTCGAGGCGATCGACGCCGTCGTCCGCCAGCTCGGCGGCGTCACCCGCGTCTGGCGGTTCGACCGGATGGCGACGGTCTGCTACCCGTCCTCGGGCAGGATCCTTCCCGCGTTCGCGCAGGTCGCCAAGCACTACGGCGTCCGGTCGGTGACGTGTCCTCCTCGGCGCGGGAATCGGAAAGGCGTGGTGGAGAAGGCCAACCACGCGGCCGCGCAACGCTGGTGGCGCTCGCTGGGCGACGACGTGACGATCGCCGAGGCGCAGGCCGGGGCTGGACCGTCTCGCGTTCAAGCTCGACAACCGCCGCCGGGTCCGCGACGGCGAGCGCACCACAGTCGCTGATCTCGCGGCCGCGGAGCGGCTGCATCCGGCACCACTGACCGCGTTCCCCGCCGAGTTCGATCAGGCCCGGACCGTCTCGCCGCAAGCGCTGGTTTCCTTTCGTGGCAACCAATACTCCGTTCCGCCCGGGTTGGGCGGCAGCGAGGCCCGGGTCCGACACCGGCTCGGCGCGCAGGATCTGCGGCGAGCGACCAGCCAGGACTCCGCCGGTTCCAGCCCCACGGCCAGGAACAACGCCAGTCCGACGAGAATCATGATTCCCCGGACGCTCAGCAGTAGTTGAGCCAGCCCGTAGATCACGGCAACCCCAGCGGCGGCCGCCATGCCAACCAGGAACGGCGAACGTCGGTCAAACGGCTTGCCCCGCCTGCCCAACGGCGCGTCGGGAGTGCTGAGCTCGGCGGCAGCAGCTTCCGCATCGGCGATCGGGCCCTCGCGCATGGAACCTCCCCGGGGGTGGACTCGCGTCACGAAAACCGCGCCTCGTCGACCGGCCGATCACCACGGTTACAGCGGAGGTCACGAGGTCTGTTTTTG
The DNA here is from genome assembly GCF_046269425.1 of Amycolatopsis sp. cmx-11-12. NCBI lineage: Bacteria > Bacillati > Actinomycetota > Actinomycetes > Pseudonocardiales > Pseudonocardiaceae > Amycolatopsis > Amycolatopsis sp. cmx-11-12. The sequence goes on from NZ_JADNQM010000053.1 coordinate 8,393, forward strand.
GTTAACCGGCGGTGTCGTCGAGTTTAAGGTTGTCGACTTTGGCTCTGAAGTCGGGCAGTTTCCTTGGGCAGTAGGTGTCGATGATCAGTGTGTCGGCGAGGGCGATGTCGCGGTCGGAGATGATGGGCCGTTGGCCGGGGCCGGCGGCTCCGTTGGACATGTCCTGTTGCCATCGGGCTTGTTGTAGCGCGCTGTCGGGGTTGGCGCACACGGCTCCGCCGTCGCTGCGGAACATTCGGGTGATGTCGTTCAGATCCAGGGAGAAGGGCAGGCGGGCGGCGGCGAAGCGAGCCTGTAGTTCTTTGGCCTTGTCGAGGTCCTGTTGGTCAACCCGGGCCTGGTGGTAGGCGATCGCCGCGGTCGCGGTGAGCACCACGAAGGCTGCGGCCAGAATGAGGTACATGATCCGATAGGCGCGGGGGTTGCCGTGCCCATCAACGGAGTGCTGTGGTGCGCTCGGTGTGTGAGAAATCATTGCTCAGCACCACCTGCGGTGGTCGGCGCGGTCTGCCATGCGGGCCGCCGGAATTTCAGCAACAGCAACGGAACCAGCAGTCCGATCACGCCCATGCCGCCGCCGACGATCGCGAGATAGGCCATCAGATTCCCATCGCCGAACTGTGACGGGGGGACGAACCCGATGAACATCGCGGCGGCTGAGGCGGCGAAGCCGACCGTGCACAACGTTTTGAGCGCGGGCGCGGTGAACCCGCGCGGGTGGTCGGGGTAGCGTCGGCGAAGACGCAGCGCCGCTACAAACATCAGCAGGTAGACGATGAGGTACACCTGGGTAGTGATCGCCGACAGGATCCAGTAGGCGCTGGACACGTCCGGGATGAGCGCGTACATCAACGCGATCAACGTGGTGACCACGCCCTGGGTCACCAGGATGTTCTGCTGCACGCCCGCCTTGTTGAGCCGTTGCAGGAACGGCGGCAGGTAGCCGTTTTCCCGTGAGATCATCAACAGGCCTTTGGATGGCCCGGCCAACCAGGTGAGCATGCCGCCGAGCGCCGCCGCGATCAGCAGCACGCCCAGGATCGGGGTCATGAACCCGATCCCGAAGTGACTGAAGAACCCGTCGAAGGCCTGCATCACGCCCGCGGTAAGGCTCAGGTTCCCCGCCGGGACCACCCAGCTGATCACCAGCGCCGGCACGATGAAGATCACCAGCACCAGCCCGCAGGACACGAACATGGCTCTCGGGAACTCGGTGGCTGGCTTGCGCAGCGAGGAGACGTGCACCGCGTTCATCTCCATGCCGGAGTAGGCCAGGAAGTTGTTGACAATCAGCACCAGGCTGGCCAGCCCGGTCCATTGCGGCAGCAGGTGATCGGCGGTCATCGGTGCCGCTGACGCGTTGCCCTGGCCGAGGAAGATCAGCCCCAACAGGACGAGCAACGCGCCGGGGATCAGCGTGCCGATGACCAGGCCCGCGCTGGACAACCCGGCCACGGCTTTGGTGCCCCGCGCCGAGATGTAGACACCCGTCCAGAACAGGATGATGATCACCATGGCGGTGTAGAGGCCGTTGCTGGCCAGCCTGGGGTCGATGACGTAGGCGAACGTGCTGGCCACATAAGCAAGCAGGCTCGGATAGTAGAAGATCGTCATCGCGAACTGGCACCACACGGCCAGGAAGCCCAACGGTTTGGACAGACCTTCTCCGACCCACCGGTATACCCCACCGGCCCAGCCCGACGCCAGTTCCGCGGACACCAGCGCAGTCGGCAACAGGAAGCAGACAGCCGGGATGACGTAGAAGAACACGCACGTCAACCCGTAGATGGCCATCGTCGGCGCCGAGCGGAGGCTGGCGACCGAACTCGTTGTCATCAACGCCAGCGTCACCCAGGAGATCGTGCTGGGCGGCGCGGCGACCTTGCTCGTCGCAGGCGCCAGCTCAGATGACCTGGTCTGTGCTCGGGACGAATCAGCGGCGGTCATCGCGAACTCCGACCATGCCCGGTCGCGGCGTATTCTTTCATGAACAACGCCTCCGCCAACGCCATGTGCTCGATCTCGACGGGATCGACGCTCTCGTTGGGCGCGTGGATCAGGCAGTGCGGCTCCTCCACACCGATCAGCGCGATCTCCGCCGTGGGAAACATGGTCGACAGCACGTTGCAGAGAGGGATGGAGCCGCCCTGGCCGGCGAAGACCATGTCGGTGCCGTACGCCGCCCGCATGGCCGCGCCGAGCGCGGCGTAGGCCGGACCGTCGGTCTTGGCCTGGAACGGCTGCCCCACCGCCTCCGTGTCCACCGAAACCTTGACGCCCCACGGAGCCGCCGCTTGCAGGTGCTCGGTCAACGCCGCCAGCGCCTTGTCGGAGTTGACACCGGGCGGTACCCGCAGGCTCACCCGGGCCCGCACCGAGGCCGGCACCGCCGCCGCGGAGCCCACCACCGGCGGGCAGTCGATCCCGAGCACGGTCACCGCGGGCCTGGCCCACAACTCATCGGCGATCTCACCGGAGCCCAACAGCGTCACGTCGTCCAGCACTCCGGCGTCGGCCCGGAACTGCGCCGCCGGATAGGCCACCCCTTGCCACCGGCCACCGGCGTCCAACCCCTTGATGGTGGTGCTACCTTCCGCGTCGCGCAGCGAGTCCAGCAGACGCACCAACGCGGCCAGAGCGTCCGGGGCGGGCCCACCGAACATCCCGGAGTGGATCTCACCGTTCAAGGTAGACACCGAGACCACCACGTTGACCAGCCCGCGCAACGAGGTGGTCGCGGTCGGCAGGCGGGGTGCGAAGTTTCCCGTATCGCACACCAGGATCGCATCGGCGGCGAACAGTTCCGGCTGCTGTGCTACCAACTCCTCCAGCCCGCCGGTGCCCTGCTCCTCCGATCCCTCGGCGACGAACTTCAGCCCCACCGGGAAATCAGCGGCACCCAACGCCCGCAACGCGGTCAGGTGCATCACGATATTGCCCTTGCAGTCCGCTGAGCCCCGCCCATACCAGCGGCCGTCTCGCTCAGTCAGCTCGAACGGCGGCGTCCGCCATGCCTGCTCGTCCAACGGCGGCTGCACGTCGTAATGGCAATACAACAACACCGTAGGCGCGCCGTCCGGTCCCGGCGCGTTGCCGACCACCGCGTCGCTCCCGTCGGAGGTGCGCACCGTCCGCATCTCGCCCAGTCCGGCTTCGGTGAATGCGGACACCAGCCACTCGGCCGTGGCGCGACATTCCTGCGGTGGGACCTGCTGCGGATCAGCCACCGATTGAAACGCCACCAATCGCGTCAGGTCGGACCGTGCCCTGGGCATCAGACCGCGGACGGTGTAATGAAGTTTCGATTCCATCGAGTCTCCACTCCCGACATCACGCGACGGTCCCGAGAGGACGGTCACCAAATCAGAATGCTGGAACAATCTCGCTTACGCATCCCGACAACTGTCGCACTCACCGGACGAGTGAACGACCGGCCGGCCGCAGCATTCTCGAACACAACCCGTCGTCATCCTCGCGAAACCCACGTATGTCTGCGGCCTTGAGCTTGCGGCAACTCGCATGGCTAGCACGACGTCGGGTGACACCGACACCGTCTGCGTGAACATGTCCACGCAGATGGACACAACAAATCACGGACGGTCGCGGTCCGAACAATGGACAGGCCATGAGAGGCGTCAACGGCGATCGTTAGGGCGCGATCTCCACGAGTCGGTGACATCTACGGCCTGCGCCGAAGGGAACTGCGGCCGGCGCGCGCTGGTTACAGTGCTGCTGACCAGCACCGTGATAGCCAGTCCGATGACCAGGTTGATCAACGCGGTGGTCACTTTGGCGTCAAGTCTGACACTCAGTGTCAGAGGCAACACGATCGCGATCAGCGTCACCAGCGCCATGATCCACCCAAAGAACTGACCGGGTGTTGCGGTCGTCACACACAGCACGTGCGCTAATCCGGTCGCGCCGAGTGCAGCCGCAGCGGCAATGAGGGCATAGGTGAGAGTATTCGCATTGCCCCAGATCCCACCGCCTTTTGGCGCAAGAACCGCCACGTCGAACAGTCCCCGGGCGATGAGTAGGCCTACCACCGCCACGAGAGCGGCGACCGCGGCGGTCGCAGCGCCGCCGGCCCACAATCTCCTGTAGTCGAAAGCAATCCGGCTCACTGGACCTTGGTAGCTCATCGAGCAGCTCCCTCCACACACTGTACCGATCCATGGTCGCGTGGTTCTCGGTGTATGTCCACGTCGGACGACGCTGCTGTCATTCATCGAGGTGAACATAGATCCGTCGATCGATCGGTCAGAGATCGATAGCGCGGACGGCAACGGCACGGTCCTCGACGCTCGACAACTCGATCACACGGTGTCCAAATGCGTCACCCGATTAGGTGATACTACATGTGGAAATGAGCTACACGCACAATTGCGAAAGCGCTCATCGTGATTCGGTTTGTCGTGTAATCGGGTGATTCCACTGTCCGTGGCGAGCGGTGAACCTACAGATTCGGACGTTTCGGCTGATAACGGTCGGCGGCCCGCCGATCGACTGTCCACAGCGGCTTGCGCGGAGCTGATTTCCTGTTACCTTACGAAAGGGAGTGCTTACACTCGGCCAGCTTATGGATGACTTCAGTTTGACGCCTTGTTAGTCACGAGGACTGGCCGAGGCGTCGATGTGGGCTCGATCGGAAAGATCCGCGGTGACATATCCGCCGCGGCCAACGGAATACGGTCAAGAGGCTTTACTCGTGGTGACGTAACTGTCGTGCGCGGGCTCTGGCTGCCGGCCGCTTCCTTGCGTGGACGGGAGAACTCTGCGGCGAAGGCATACCTGGTGGGTAGTGGGATTGCGTCGCTGTCGGCGGTGGCATTCCTGATTCGGGAGGGACGATTCTCCGGCTCGGACATCACGATCCTGGAAGAGCAGGATCGCATGGGCGGAAGCCTGGACGCGGTGGGCTCTCCAGATACCGGTTATACGATGCGTGGTGGGCGCATGTTCGAAGTGCATTTCGACTGCACCTATGACCTGCTGAAGTCGATTCCGTCGCTGGATGATCCGTCGAAGTCGGTGACCCAGGATACCTTCGACTTCCAGGAGAACTTCGCCTGGTACGACCACGCCCGTTTGATCGACAAGGGCGGCAACAAGGTCGAGGCCCATTCGATGGGGTTCACCGATCAGGACCGGCTCGAGCTGATCAAATGCGTGGCGACCCCGGAGAAGCTGCTAGACGGCAAGCGGATCTCCGACTGCTTCCATCCGGACTTCTTCACCACCAACTTCTGGTTCATGCGGTGCACCACGTTCGCCTTCGAGCCCTGGCATAGTGCGATCGAGTTCCGCCGCTATCTCAACCGGTTCGTGCACCTGTTCAAGACCTTCGACACCATGTCCGGGATCTACCGGACCAAATACAACCAGTACGACTCGATCGTGCGGCCGCTGCTGGCTTGGCTCGATTCCAAGGGCGTGACTATCCAACTCAACACCACGGTGACCGACCTGGTGTTCGCCTCCGGCAACCAGGTGACCGTTCGGGCCCTGCAGTGGACGCGCGGCGGGCCACCGAGCAGATTCCGATCGGCGCAGAGGACCTGGTGTTCGTGACCAACGGGTCGATGACCGCCGATTCCACTCTAGGCTCCACCGACCGGGCGCCGGTGTTGGACACCTCGCACACGGCTGGTTCGTGGAAGCTGTGGCATACCTTGGCGGCCAAGGACGCCACGTTCGGCCGCCCGGAGGTGTTCGATTCGACCATTGAGGACTCGGTCTGGGGTTCGTTCACCGTGACCACCAAGGATCCCGCGTTCTTCGCGCTGATGGAGGAGTTCAGCGGTAGCGAGGCCGGTAAGGGCGGTTTGATCACCTTCAAGGACTCTCGCTGGCTGTTGACGATCGTGCTCAACCACCAGCCGCACTTCCACGGACAGCCGCATGACACCTTCGTCTGGTGGGGCTATGCCTTGTTCCCCAACAACAAAGGCGACCACAATGGCAAGACCATGGCCGAGAGTTCCGGCCGGAAGATCCTCACCGAGGTGCTCGGGCACCTGCATTTCGACAACATACGCGAGCAAATCCTGAACAACTCCATCGTACTTCCCGCGATGATGCCCTACATCACAAGCCAGTTCCTCGTCCATAAGGGCGGTGACCGCCCCGCGGTCGTGCCGGCCGGGTCCACCAACCTCGCCTTCGTCGGCCAATACGCCGAAGTTCCCGACGACGTCGTGTTCACCGTGGAGTACTCGGTGCGCACCGCGTGGACTGCCGTGGCCCAACTGCTGAACCTCGACCGGAAACCACCCGCTGTCTACAAGGGACAGCACAACCCCAAGGTGGTGGTCGAGGCATTGGAAACCCTGCACCATCGCCAGCCGGTGCAGGCCTCGCATTCCTAGCTCCACGGGCGCCGGAGGTTGAGGCCATGGGTGGCCTCGCCTCCGACGTCTGCGTGCGGCGACACTCGACGGTACCCGGACGGTTCAGGGAACATACTCGATGAGTTGCATCATGCCTCGATCCTCGTGCTGAAGGTGATGGCAATGCACGGGGCCCATCCGGGGAGTTCCGGACGCGGATTCCGTCTGGACGCACTCGCGTTGGTACGTTCCCCGACTCGCCCGTTGGCTCAGGTGGCCCGTGAGCTGGGTCAATCACGAAACCCTGCGCACCTGGGCCCGCAACGCCGAACGCACCGAGAACGCGTCGGAGGCCGAGGCCGGTGTCGGCGGCAAGGAGCAGGAACGCGACCCTCGGGGCGGTGTAAGCGGGTGGCGGAGCTGGAGAAGGAGATTCTCCGGAAGGCAGCCGCCTATTTCACGAAGGAGATAGGTCGTTGACCCGCAGTGACTCTGACCGTGAGAACCGACCGCACATGTCCGCCGATTCTGACCGCACTAAACGATCACCACCATGATCAATGTTGCTCAGAAATGACCGCACCGGGCCTTCCTCGCGGCCAAGTGTCGGCGTTGCTCGTCAGACTTCCAGGTCGTTGGTCCTGCGTCGCTGCGGGGGCGCGCCGCCAGAACCGATCCCAACATTACGAGCGGTCCTCCCGCGACACATTCGGATGGAACCCAAACCACCCAGACGTGTCACTGCTCTGAAAGGCGCGCCCCTCTGAGCGCAAGCAAGCCGAGTGCCGACCGGTTCAGGCCCGACACGCCTGATTCCAGTGCGATCGCGACGACTACCTCCACTGCCAACGTGGCCTCGAGATCATCGTGAGCCTCAGTCGTGTTTGACGACGGTGAGTAGGACGGACGAGTCCTCGAGGGCGTGCAGGCTGTGCCGTTCCTGGGGAATGAGGAGCAGGTCGCCTCGGCGGCCTTCCCAGGAGACGTCGCCGGCGTCGAGGCGGACGCGGCCGGTCAGGACGTGCACGGTCGCCTCGCCGGGATTGGCGTGTTCGGCGAGGCTGGTGTCGCCGGTCAGTGCGATCACGGTTTGCCTGAGGTGGTGTTCGTGTCCTCCGTACACGGTTTCCGCGGCACGGCCGCTCGCCGCCGCACGCGCCCGCTCGAGCTGCTCGCGTGCGACGGCGTCCAGGGAGAGTCTGCGCATGATTTCAGTGTGCCTTCTCGGGTGCCCAGAGCGGGTAGCGGACGCCGGCGAGCCGGTTGATCGCGATGCCTTGTGCGGTGATCAGCAGGACCCCGAGGAACGTCACGAGCAGTTGGTGCGGGGTGCGGAGCAGACCGAGCGCGATGATCAACGTGGTCGCGGCGGCGGGCGGGTGGGACAGGCCGAGCAGCGGCATGAGCCCGCAGGTCAGGCCGAGGGCGATCGCGGCGGCGAGGACGCGCGGGAAGGTGACGTCGGCCAGGTTCGGTGGTACGGCGAGCAGTCCGGTGATCGCGAGCCCGAGCGCGCCGGCGCCGATGCCGATCAGGTGCCCGAGGACGGTGTTGCGCGGGCTGGCGGTGGGCAGGGTCGGGGTGGAGAAGAGCAGGAACGCGGTGGGCCCGAGTGAGGGGAACACAAGCGGCTGATGCGAGAGCATGGCGGCGGTCGCGATCAGGGCGATCGAGATGAACGAGTTGATCGCCGAGTAGACGGCCGCGACGAGCTTCGGGTTGTGCCGCCGTTCGAGGCTGTCCAGGTGCAGCCTCGCCAAGCCCCGCTCGGGAGAAGTCACCGTTGCTCCCAGCCGCGACGGACCGGCCGGGTTCCGGCGGCGCTGCTTTCCCGGCTGCGGTAGACGATGTAGGGCCGGAAGAGATACTGGATCGGCGCGCTGAAGGCGTGCACGAGCCGGGTGAAGGGCCAGATCGCGAAGAGCGCCATGCCGACCACGGCGTGGACCTTGAAGCTCAGCGAAGCCTGTGCCATCAGTCCGGCCTCCGGCTGGAGGATGAATAGGCTGCGGAACCACGGCGACACGGTTTCGCGGTAGTCGGTCTGGTGCGGCGAGACGACCGAGATGACCGTGGTCGCGAGTCCGGCGACCAAAGCGCAGACGAGCACGACGTACATGGTCTTGTCGTTCTTGGTGGTAGCCAGGAACACCGGTCCGGTGGTGCGGCGCCGCCAGATGAGGATCCCGATCCCGGTCAGGGTGCAGATCCCGGCGACGCCGCCGAGGCTGAGTGCCATCACGTGGTAACCCTCGTTCGACAAGCCGAGGTCGGTGGTGAGCGACTTCGGGATCACCAGGCCGACGAAGTGTCCGATCACGACCACCAGCAGTCCGAAGTGGAACATCGGGCTGCCGACGCGCAGCAGCCGGGACTCGTAGACCTGGGAGGAACGCGTGGTCCAGCCGAACCGGTCGTAGCGGTACCGCCAGATCGTGCCGAGCACCAGGATCGCTACCGTCACGTACGGGAGTACCGCCCAGAGCAGGATGTCGAGGGTGCTGGTCATCGGCGGCCGCCCGAGGTCACCGGCCGCGGGTAGGGGTCGATGCCGACCAGTTCGAGCGGTGGATGTTCGGGTGGTCGCGCAATCGCGGCCGGGAAGGTGCCGAGCGCGGCGGCCACCACCGCGGTGTAGGGAGTACCGAACCGGGCCAGGTTCGCGGCGAGCAGTTCGACGCCGGGCCGGAACCACGCGAGCAGCTGCCGGGCGGCCGCCGTCGCGCCGCCAGGGCAGGTCGCGGCGAATTCAAGCAAGGTGGGCAGGTAGTCGGGGAGTTCGTCGCCCGCGGGTTCCATACCGTGCACGCGATAGGTCTGTTTGAGTTGCAGCAGCGCTTCGCCGCGGCGCCGGGTGTCGCCGTCGGTGTACCAGGTCAGGTACAAGCATCGCCGCGCTTTGGTGTCGAACACCTCGACGTAATGTGCGGCCGCCTCAGCCTGATCGGCAGCACCCAGGTAGCCGAGGAATTCGTGCAACGCGGCCACTTCCGGCCGCGGGGCGAGTTCGCGCGCGGCGTCCCGCAGTAGCGGCAGGTGCCGGTACAGCTCGTCGTCGGGGTAGTGCAGGCACCAGGCGGCGATCTGCCGGAGCACGCTGGTAGTCATCGTCACTCCTTCCCCTGTCCGGTGCGGCGGGGCGGGAACAGCCCGTCCGGCCTTCCCCTGCCATCCCAGTTGAGCAGGTTGACGCGGCCGCGCAGGCCGGCGGTGTCGGCGACGGCGTCGCTGGCGGCGCGGTCGGCTATGAGGTGGAAGTTCTCCACCGCGACCGGCGGCTGTGGGCCGGAGGCCTCACCGAACGGGCCGGAGCCGCCCATGCCGGGGCCACCCTCGTAGTCGAGGCTGCAGGCGAGCTCGTCCAGCCGCTGAGCCTGCTCGGCGTGCGCCGCCGGAACGACATACCGTTCGTCGTACTTGGCCAGTGCCATCAGCCGATACAGGTCGTCCAGGTCGATGGCCGTCATCCCGACACTCGCCGGGATCCGCTTGTCGGGAGCGTCGTCGAAATGCACGGTGCGCTGGTAGGCCCGCATGGCCGCCAGCCTGCGCAGCACAGTGTCCACAGTGGACTTGTCGCCGGCAGTGAACAGTTCGGCCAGATATTCCACCGGAATGCGCAGGGTGTCGATCGCGGCGAACAGGTTGTCCGGGTCCTCGCCGTCGAACCCGGTCTCGGTCAGCGAGTCCACCACCGGAGACAGCGGCGGCACATACCAGACCATCGGCATGGTCCGGTACTCCGGATGCAGGGGCAGCGCGACCCGGAATCGCTTGATCAGCGCGTACACCGGGGAGCGGCGCGCGGCGTCGACCCAGTCGTGCGGGATTCCGGCACGCTCGGCGTGCGCGGCGACCTCGGGGTCGTGCGGGTCCAGGAAGACGTCCAGCTGTGCGGCGTAGAGATCCTTGTCGTTCTCGACACTGGCCGCTGCGGTGACCTTGTCGGCGTCGTAGAGCATGACGCCGAGGTAGCGCAGGCGGCCGACGCAAGTCTCCGAGCAGACCGTCGGCTGGCCGACCTCGATGCGTGGATAACAGAACGTGCACTTCTCGGCCTTGCCGGTGCGGTGGTTGAAGTACACCTTCTTGTACGGGCAGCCCGTCACGCACATCCGCCAGCCGCGGCACTGGTCCTGGTCGACCAGCACGATGCCGTCCTCGGCCCGTTTGTACATCGCGCCGGACGGGCAGGACGCCACACACGACGGGTTGAGGCAGTGCTCGCAGATCCGCGGCAGATAGAACATGAACGACTGCTCGTAGGAGAACTTGACCTTCTCGGACATCTTCGCCACCACCGGGTCGCCGTGCCCGTGCTCCGGCGCCCCGCCGAGATTGTCGTCCCAGTTCGCGCTCCAGGTGATCTTCGTCGGCGCGCCGGTCAGCAACGAGGTCGGCCGGGCGACCGGAGTGTCGTCGCCGAGCGGCGCGTCGGTGAGGTTCGCGTAGTCATAGGTCCAGGGTTCGTAGTAGTCGTCGATGTGCGGGAGCACCGGGTTGGAGAAGATCTGCAGCAGTTTGCGCAGACGCCCGCCCGCGCGCAGCCGCAGTTTGCCGCGACGGTCGAGCCTCCAGCCGCCCCGCCACCGCTCCTGATCCTCGTAACGACGCGGATATCCTTGCCCCGGGCGGGTTTCCACGTTGTTGAACCAGGCGTACTCGACGCCGGATCGGTTGGTCCACGCCTGTTTGCAGGTCACCGAACAGGTGTGGCAGCCGATGCACTTGTCCAGCGCCATCACCATAGCCACCTGGGCCATCACGCGCATCAGTACGTCACCTCCTGCGAACGCCTGCGGATCACCGTTATCTCGTCGCGCTGATTGCCGGTGGGGCCGAGGTAGTTGAACGCGAACGAAAGCTGGCCATAGCCGCCGATCAGGTGCGAAGGTTTCACCAGCAGCCGGGTCAGCGAGTTGTGTATACCGCCGCGGCGCCCGGTGGTCTCGGTCTTGGGCACGTCGATCACCCGGTCCTGCGCGTGGTGCATGTAGACGGTGCCAGTCGGCATCCGGTGTGACACGATCGCCCGCGCCACGACGACCCCGTTGCGGTTGACCGCCTCCACCCAGTCGTTGTCGGCGACACCGATCGACTCGGCGTCCACCGTGGACATCCAGATCGTCTGCCCGCCCCGTGACAGGGTCAGCATGAGCAGGTTGTCCTGGTACTCCGAATGGATCGACCACTTGGAATGCGGGGTGAGATAGCGGACGACCACTTCGGCGCCGTGCGGGCCGATCCGAGGTTCGCCGAACAGGCGGTGCATGTCCAACGGCGGCCGGTAGACCGGCAGCGCCTCCCCCAGCTCGGCGATCCAGTCGTGGTCGAGATAGAAGTGCTGGCGGCCGGTGAGGGTGTGCCACGGCTTGGCGTGCTCGACATTCGTGGTGAACGCGGAATAACGGCGCCCGCCGGTCTCGCTGCCCGACCATTCCGGACTGGTCACCACCGGACTCGGCCGGGCCTGGGTGTCGGCGAAGCTGATCCGGTGTCCTTCGTTCTCCCTGGCCAGATCCGCGAGTTCGACACCCGTGCGCCGTTGCAGCGTCTCGAAGCCCTGCAACGCGAGACGTCCATTCGTGGTCCCGGACAGGGCGAGGATCGCCTCGGCGGCCTTGACGTCGGTGTCCAGCAGCGGCCGCCCGGCCCCGGCGCCCTCGCGGGCACGCCCGTTGCGGGCCGCCAGCTCGGCGACCTCGCGAGCCACGGCATAGGTGACGCCCTTGCTGGTCACGCCGAGTGAATCGACGAGCGGGCCGAGTGTCCCGAGTTTCGCGGCGACTGCGGGATAGTCCCGCTCGACCACCGCCAAGCCGGGCATGGTGAGGCCGGGCACCGGATCGCACTCCCCCGCACGCCAGTCCCGCACTACGCCGCCGGGCTGCGCCGTCTCTCCCGGCGTGTCATGCAGCAGCGGCACGGCCACCACATCCTGGCGGACCCCTAGATGTTCCGCGGCGAGTTCGCTGAATTTCCCGGCGATGGCGTGGAAGGCGTCGAAGTCGGTGCGTGCCTGCCAGGGCGGCGGGATCGCCGGGGTGAAGGCATGCACGAACGGATGCATGTCTGTACTGGATAGATCGTGCTTCTCGTACCAGGTCGCCGCGGGCAGCGTGATGTCGGCGAACAGCGTGGTGCTGGTCATCCGGAAGTCCAGTGCCAGCAACAAATCCAGTTTTCCCTCAGGCGCCTTCTCGCGCCAGCGCACGTCGACTGGCCGTACCTCCGGTTGCGCTTCCGCGGCACGCAGGTTGGCATCCGTCCCGAGCAGGTGCCGAAGGAAGTATTCGTTTCCCTTGGCCGACGAACCAAGCAGGTTCGCCCGCCACACCGTCAGCACCCGCGGCCAGTTCCCGGGTGCGTCGGGGTCTTCGCCGGCGAATCCCAGGCTGCCGTCCTTGAGCGCGTCCGTGACGTACTCCGCTGGTTCCCGTCCTGCCGCGGCCGCATCGTCGGCGACGTCGAGGGGATTACGGTCGAAGGTCGGATACGACGGCATCCAGCCCAGCCGTGCCGACAACGCAAGGCAGTCCACAGTGGATTTTCCGGTGAAGGCACCGTTGCCCAGCGGGGAGGCCAGCGCGTCGGCGCCATAGGAGTCGTAACGCCACTGGTCGGTGTGCATGTACCAATAGGCCGTCCCGATCATCTGCCGTGGTGGCCGCGACCAGTCCAACCCGCCAGCCAGCGTCGTCCACCCCGTCAGCGGGCGGCACTTCTCCTGGCCGACGTAGTGTGCCCAGCCTCCGCCGTTGCGGCCCTGGCAGCCGGTCAGCGTCACCAGCGCGAGAAAGGCCCGGTAGATCGTGTCCGAATGGAACCAGTGGTTTGTGCCCGCGCCCATGAGGATCATCGATCGTCCCCGGGTGCGTTCCGCGTTGCGCGCGAACTCTCTGGCGATCTTGACCACAGTCGCCGCCGGGACCGACGTGATTTCTTCTTGCCACGCCGGCGTTCCGGGCTGCGCGGCGTCGCCGTAGCCGCTGGGCCACTCGCCCGGCAAGCCATCCCTCCCGACTCCGTACTGCGCGAGCAGTAGGTCGAACACCGTCGTCACCAGGCGCCCGGCGACCCGCCGCGCCGGAACCCCGCGGCGCAGGATCGAACCGGAGCCGTCCGGGGCGTCGAACCGGGGCAGCAGTACCTCAACCCGCTCCGCCACCCCGTCGTCCAGCAACGACAGTCGCGGCACGACGTCACCCAGTTCCAGGTTCCATCGGCCCGCCCCGGACTCTGTCCACCGGAAACCTAGTGAACCGCCCGGTACCACCGGTCCGTCGCTCGTCTTGTCCCACAGCACGGTCTTCCACGCCGCGCCCTCGTCGTCAGAGCCGAGATCGGCGTCAGTCAGGAACTTTCCCGGGACGTATCCATCGGCGCGGTCCGCCAGCGCCACGAGAAACGGTAGGTCGGTGAACTTCCTTGTGTAGTCAAGGAAGTACGACACCTGCCGATCGACGAAGAACTCCTTGAGCAGCACATGCCCCATGGCTATCGCCAGCGCGCCGTCGGTTCCCGGATGCGGCGCCAGCCACTGGTCGGCGAACTTCGTCGCGTCCGCGTAGTCCGGGGAGACCACCACGACCTTCTGCCCCCGATACCGGGCCTCGACCATCCAATGCGCGTCCGGTGTCCGGGTGACCGGAACGTTGGAACCCCACAGCATCAGGTACCCGGCGTCCCACCAATCCGCCGACTCCGGAACGTCGGTCTGATCCCCGAACACCTGCGGCGAGGCCACCGGGAGATCCGCATACCAGTCGTAGAAGGACAGCATCGGCGCGCCGATCAACGCCATGAACCGTGAGCCGACAGCGTGCGACACCATCGACATCGCCGGAATCGGCGAGAACCCCGCGATCCGGTCTGGACCGTGCTTCCGGATCGTGTGCACATGCGCCGCGGCGATCATCTCCACCGCCTCATCCCAGGAGACCCGGACCAGCCCACCCTTGCCCCTGGCACGCTGATAACGCTGCCGCCGCGCCGGATCGTCCACCACGGCCGCCCACGCGACCACGGGATCACCCAGCCGCCGACGCGCTTCGCGATACATCTCGACCAGCACACCTCGCGCATACGGGTACCGGACCCGCGTCGGGGAATAGGTGTACCAGGAGAACGCGGCACCACGCGGGCAACCACGGGGCTCGTATTCCGGCCGATCCGGGCCGACCGACGGGTAATCCGTCTCCTGGGTCTCCCAGGTGATGATCCCGTCCTTGACATAAACCTTCCACCGGCACGAGCCGGTACAATTCACCCCATGAGTGGACCGGACAATCTTGTCGTGACTCCACCGATCACGATAAAATACGTCGCCTTCCCGGCCCCCCTCCCGAAACTCCGCACGCAAGTCGTCGGAAATTTCGGACCGACGAAGAAAATGGCCCGCCCGCAGCAGCGCCTCACCGGCCGCCCCCGTTCCGCTGCCCGCCGCCATTGCCCCTCCTCGTCGTTGCTCTCGCCTCGGCCGACCACACATTCAGCTGACCAAACCCGCTCCTGCCCGCCGTCCGAGTAGAACAGACCACCCGCAGCCGCGCCACCGGTAGGCCACGAATCCCACCACGCCCATCAGGTGTCTTCGCAGGTTACGGGCCTCGTCACCCGATTAGGCGAGAAAAAGGAGCTAACCCATTTGCGGTAACGCTCACCGGATCGCCCGACTGGCATGTTCGATGATATCGAGTAAGCTTACTCCCCGGTCAGCATGGCGAGCCGGGCACGAATGGAGACATGCGTTGGAGACAATCGTTTTCGCGCTCATCACCGTCACGGTATTCGCCACTATCAAGCAACAACCCAGGCTGCGGATAATTGCCCTGTGGGGGATCACCACGGGAATAGCGCTCTCGGTCTTCGGGCACCACGTCACCTCCGCTCTCACACTGAACTTCTGATCCGGAGACCACTATGACCTCGACCGCCACCGGCGTCGCCTCCCCCACCGTGGCGCAGAAAATCGGCCTGTGGTTCGCGCATGTCTACGTACTCGGCATGTGCGGCGTCCTACTCGGGGGATTCATCGTCCAGTTCGGCGAATCCGAATACCCGTGTCCGCTTTGCCTGATCCAGCGCATGTTCATGATGCTCACCGCGCTCGGCCCCGCGTACTTCATCGCCCGCTCACGCAGCGGACCGGTCAGCACCCGCGACTTCGCCACCGGCTACGGCATGAGCATCATCGCCGCGCTCGCGGGTGCCGCGGTCTCCGCCCGTCAGATCCTCCTGCACATTCTCCCCGGCGACCCCGGCTACGGCGGGAAGGTACTCGGGCTCAGCCTCTACACCTGGGCCCTGATCACCTTCCTCCTCGCCGCACTCACCTCCGCCGCCAACCTGCTGCTGATCACCGAGTTCGAGCCCGGTGCGAGCCGGAGCAGGCTCTTGTCCACCATCACACTGAGCGTGCTCGCCGTCGTCGTACTGGCGAACCTGCTGGCTTCCTGCGCACTCCAGGGATTTCATTGGTTCCTGCCCGACGACCCCACCCGATACCAGTTATTCCACGACCTCGGCCTGACACCCTGACAGGGCCTGTCAAACAACCGAATAGTGAATAGCCCCTGGTTTGATGAAGGCTCCTCGCGTGAGTGAGGATGTGGATCATGACCCGGAGGCCCCCGCGCGGGGCCCAGACGTCATACCGTCCGAGCCCCGTACGAAACACTTCATCACAGCGGTGCTCAAGCCGGCAGACACCCGCTCCCTCCTTGCAGGCTCTGACCTCCTTCCGGACCTGGGAGCCCGTTGCTGCGGAGCTCGGGGTATGGCCGTCAGGCTGCCTCCCCACCCGCACCTTGCCGCCGCCAACTGTGTTGCTCCCCCGCTTCGGGCCCAGTGCGAGTACGGGCACCGCCGCCACCGCCGGGTCGGCGAGATCGAGGTGAGAGCTCATATCGAGCTCGAAACCCGCACACCGTGCTGCCCTGTCGCCGCGCCACCACCGAGAACGCGGCCCGCTCGATTTGGCCAGCGGTCGACGACGTCGGGTGCGGATCGGCCTGCGGCATCGGCAGGGACCCGCCGTTTCCGATCGGTCAGCCCTCAGCTTGACAAGTTCAGTGATACCACCCATCGAATTTGGCCTGATAGAGCCACTCTCGGCCGGGCCAGGAGAAAGGGACGTCCCACATCGTTTGGGCCAGCGGCACCTGCACCGGCGGCTGGAGCACGGCCATCACGATGCCGTCCCTCGAGGACACATGCCGACCTCCCAGCGAGCCCCGACACCCACGTGCGTTCGGGCACCCTTTTCGCTCGTCTGGCCACGTTAACCCGGACGGCCTAAACACACCTGATTTCGTAACCGGTCCGGGTGAGGCCACCGGTTTTCGTTCAGGGACTCGGGCGAAGCCTGTTACATGCGCATACCGGGATGCGACATAACTGGAACGGCGAACCACGGAGGTGTGGCCTGTGCCTGATCGAGTTGTCCAGTTGCGCTGGACGAGCAGGACGGTGACGGTCGATGACGTCGACGGCCGCTCGGAACCGCTCTCCTACCCCGGCATCGCCCTGCTCCATCACTACGGCGATCGCCTCGTCGGCGAGGTCTGGCTGCCCGGCGGCGAGGCACTCACCTTCGCTGACGACGGGGCCCTGATCACCGCGCTCCACACCGCGTGGTCCTGGAGCCGGACAGCGGCCTGAACGAGGGGTTCTCACCCGGACCGGTTTCCCTGATGGACAGCGATGTCCGGCCGGCGGACGCTGCCACCGTGGACCATGCGCGGCAGTCCGCGGCACCGGCCGAACACGGAATCGACCTCGGCCACGACGTCTGGCTCGCACCCGCGAGCCGCCACAACGATGCCCGCGTTTCCTATTGCACCCATCGGATCTACCGCAACGGCGTCGAGATCGGCCGCGTCGACTACCAGATCTGCCACACCTGCAAGGTGGTCCTGCTCGGCGAGATCCGCCTCGACCGCGACCGGCGGCGCGGGATCGGCACCCGCGTCGTCGGCCGGCTCTGCCGCCACCTGGCTGGCCACCGCTGGGCCATCACCCCGGGAAAGCCGGGAGCCCGGCCGTTCTGGGACCGGATCCGTGCCGCCTATCCCGCCGAGTACCTCCCCTGCGCCCACGACCAGGTGGGATGCTCCCACCTGCTGTTCTGAGAACCCCCTTAACCGGCGAAGCCACGGCATTGCGTCGGCCGAAGCGCCGTGGCCGGTGCCCAGCCGTCTCCGGTGATTTCGCGTCGGTCCGACGCGGAAGGGACGCTGCCGCGGCGAACCGAGAGCCCGACCTGGGCCCAGAACCGCGCGGACTCAGGCGTCTGATCCCCCGGCCTCGGTGATCGCCGCGAAACCTGCGCACCAAGCACGCGACACCTCGACGAGGCCTGGCATTCCCTCGCCGACTACCGCAACTTGTCGGTGTCGAATGCCATGATCGACGCACCCCGAGACTTCCTCGGGGCTGGGTGGGTAACCCAGCTGGGCGACGTCGACACCAATGACGTCGCCCAGCCATCCATCCACCCAGTACCACGGCCAGTGACGCCCCCGAGACGCCCGCAACGCCACCGCACCCGGCCCGCGACATGCACGCCTCCGGACTCCCGGTCAGCCTCGTCGTGCACGACCACGAGCAAGAACGCCAGCTCGATAATGGACCTCACGCGGTTATAAGCTCGCGCGCGAGATGCGCCTTCACCTTCACCGTGTTTGTCCCTAACGCTGCAGTCAGTTCGGGTCGGCCGCGGCCGGGCATCACGGTCGGGCGTCCTTTGCCGTAGTCGGTCGGGATTTGGTGTATCACGGTGCCGCCGGTCGATGGCTGTGTCCATGTCGGTGCCGATCCGCTCAGCGTGGTCACGTTCATCGGCCGGGACCCACCACCAGGGGCGTCCGCCGTATCGGTTCTGCGGGTACGGCACGAGCTGGCCGCTCAGGATCGCGCGCGCGTCGCATCGAGAGCGAGCGGCCAATCGAGATCGTTCCAGCTTCCCCCGTTCGTCGCTGTTCTTACCGCGTGACACACACGCGTGTCTGACTAGCCTCGGCCACGATGATGAGCCTGATCGGGTGTCTTCCGGTGCCGGTGCGCAACCGCGATCGTCTGAGCTATGGCGTTCGAGCGACGTTTACATGACGTGGTGCGGCTGTCCGCGCGGTTCACCGAGGCCGAGAGCGTGGACGGCCGGGAGCGGGCTGTGGTCGGCCTGATCAGCTGGCTGTGCCGGCGGGATCGGCTCACGCTCGTTGAGCTCGTGGCTGTCGCACTGTCCGCTGTCGATGAGGATCGTTTGAAGGAGTTGCTCGTGGAGGACCAGGATCTGGCCGTAGCGTTCGTCCGAGCCCGGCTCAGCGAACTGGAAGCAGCGGCTGATGTTGCTCTGCCTCGGCGACTTCAGTCCGACCGCCGGCATCACATCAACAGTCCAGCTGCAGATGGCGTGGAGACCGTCGACGAGACCGGCGTCGACCGTCGGCTTGCGCGGTTCCGCGCCTGGTTCGATCGTGAGTACCGGCTCAGCTGGCCGAAGAACCACGGCACACACGACGACGCGGCCTGATGCCACCTGGCAGCACTTCAGCGAAGCCACGTGGAGATGCCGAGCTCTGCCTCTGCCGTCGGCTTCGGCCGGCGTAACCCATTCCCACCCGGCGCGGGCGTGACACGGGTCGGAATATCGGTAAACCGCTGACGACCGTGCCACCCGCTCGTGAGCCGATCGATCCGAGTGCCGCAACCGCGTCGGCGAGTGCGTCAACACTGGCCGCGGCGAGGGCCTCTCGGACTTCACTCGCCGCGATCCGGAACAGGCGCTCAGCAGGAGCCGAGGTCAGCGCCGCCGCCAGCTCCACAGCGGCAACCGGTCGCGCCACGGCCAAGGAGGGCACTGGACCCGGCAGCATCGGGCGAATCGTCGTGTTCGGCCGCGCCGGCTTCGACCTCCTCCGACGCCACGTCCTCCTCGGAAACTGAAGCCACATCACGGACTTTGAGCCAGAGCCAGTATTCACTGGCCGCTGACACCGGCCACGAACAACAGGGCGGTTCACCTGTGCTCGATGCCCGCGCGAGGCGGGCAAGCACCGAGCGAACTGGCCTGAGGGGCGGATCTGTGGTCCTTGCTTCTACGAAGCCATGCGCACCTTCGGAACCTGTCCCGGTTGCGGAGTTGACCGACTGCTACCCGGCCGAGTTGACAATGACGATCAACCTGTTTGTGTTGCCTGTGCTGGCATCTCAGAGGACTTCCATTGCCGCGTCTGCGAAAGTGAAGGCGAGTTCTACCGTCTGGGGATCTGCGCTCGATGCGCGCTACGCGACGACCTGACAACCCTTCTGCTGAAAGACGCTGCAGACCGCCCGGCTATGGAGAAGCTCGTCGACGCGCTCTGCAGTGTCGATCGGCCGGAAAGCATCTTCGTCTGGAAACGGCCCGCGCAGGTCCAGGACCTGTTGCGTCGACTGGCGACCGGAGCCCTGCCTCTCAATCACGAGGCCTTCGACACGGAAGACGGGCGGGTCGCGTGTTAACTAACCCCGCGCGGTAACTGGTTCATTGGGGCAGGTACACCCAGTCCCAGAAAGGCACCTTACCGTGGGAAGATCACCGAGAGCAATCTGGCTGCCGCCGTGTGGGCGAACATCGGTCAAGGCTGCTAACAACGCCTAGTTTGTATGAACACCATGAGTGTGCTCCCGACGATGACTGGCATTCTCGAACGCGCCATGGTCGCTATCTGATCGCACGGTCCTGCTCGCCGCCTCTGGCTAGTGAGACGGGCATGGGACTCAGAGCTGGCACAATAGCTGGCAGCAAGTGTCCGCATGCAGAGCTCCTGGAGCACCGGGTCTCACAACGCCGAGTGACAACGGGCGGGAGCGTGTGGGTGATTGTCACTGTCGCGGGCGGGGTGTCCATCTTCTGAGTTTCATCTCGCTGCATCGTTCGGGAAACGGATCTTGAAGCAACACCGAAAGGGTGAATTAATAGTCTTGCGCAGTGTGGTACTGCGGCTGGCCGCTATACTAAGGAGCACGGCATCTTCAGCGAAACTGAATCGGGAGTGGGCAATGCCCCGGTCAAACCGTGTTTTGATCAAATTGGTCGCATCTACCGCAGTTTGCCTATTGGGTACCGGCGTGCTCCCTGCGACGGCTGCGCCAGTGCACGAAGGCATGACTATTTGCACCAGTAGCCATCATCAGTCGTACGATCCTGGCATACAGCTGACTCCTCGTCGGGTGGACGTGACGATCGACAACACTTACGCCTGTGAATCAACCGCCGGCGTGTCCAGTGGTTCGACGCACATGAGGCTCCAAGACGTGTCCGCCAGCTGCCTGCTTGGTGATCTGACGACTAGCGGTTCCTTCCAGATCACCTGGGATGGTGGACAGCGAAGCACTCTGCGGACCAGCGGCATAGTCACCAGGCCTGGCTCGCAGACGATCGTTGCTTTCACCGGCTCGATTACTGCTGGCCTGTTCGCTGGGGCCACCGTCGTCGGCGAGACGACGATGGCCAACCCCGGCCTCGCCGACTGCCTTTCCGACAAGGGTGCCACTTCGGTCACAGGCCTCGGTACGCTCACCATTATCGACGTATTGCGATAATCTGTTCCGGGTTGTTATATCGGACTCTGATCGACTCATCGTCCAGAGGGAGCACTGGGTAATGCGGTTCATCGATCGGCGTCCACCGTACGAACTGACATTCGCTGACGTGTTCCTGTTGCCGCAAGATTATCTGGGTGGCTCCAGGAAGCAGGTGGATCTCACCGCTCCGGACCCAGTAGGCCTGCCGTTGCCGATAATCGCTGCAGACATGCCCGCTGTCTGTACACCCCAGCTTGCCACCGCACTGGCCCGTCGTGGCGGTCTCGGGCTGTTCCCCAGCGACTTGCCAGCGAATGATGTTGCCGAGGGGGTGCGGCAAGTCAAAGAGGCAAGTCCGTACCACGATACCCCTGCGGCTTTGACGGCTGATGCCACGGTTGGTCAGGCGCGCAGCGCGTTAGCGCATCTGCCCGATGGGCTCGTCGTCATCGACAACGGTAGGGACTATGGACTCCTTTCCAAGAGAGAACTCGCCACTGTCGAGGACTTCGTTCGACTCGGCGAAGTCGCCGCCGCTACTCCAGTGAAGGTTGCGGCCGATGCGGCGCCGGAAGATGTGTTCGCTCGGCTGGTTACTGAGGGTGTGGACGCAGCAGTGGTATTTGACGGTGACCAGTTGGTTGGTGTGACAAGCCGGTCCAGTGCTGTCCGCGCCGAGCTATATCGGCCGGCGCTCGACGCAGACGGTCGCTTGATGATTGGTGCAGCGGTTGGCATCGGTGAGGGAGCCGGGAAGCGCGCCGAGGCTCTGGTCGACTGTGGCGTGGATGTAATCGTCGTTCACACCCCGCATGCCGCCCAAGAGCAGGCGAGAGCCACTGTCCGTGGCATTCGTGCCGCAATCGGTGATACGCCTCTGGTCGCCGGAGTCGTGGTCACCGCGGCGTCGACCCGTGCGATAGTGGACGCTGGCGCGGACGTGGTCAGGATCGGTCACGGCGCGGGGGCGATGTGTACTACTCGGATGGCCACTGGAGTTGGCCGTCCGCAGTTCTCCGCGGTGCTCGAATGCGCCAGCGCGGCCCGCGAACGCGGAGCAGCGGTGTGGTCCGACGGCGGCATCCGATACCCGCGAGATGTGGCACTCGCATTGACCGCCGGTGCCAGCGCGGTGATCATCGGGTCGTGGTTCGTTCGCACAGTGGAGAGTGCTCCTGAGCTTCAGCACGATGAACAGGGGCGGCCGTACAAGGACGGCTACGGTCTCGCCTCTCAACGCGCGGTGCACACTCGTTTCCGGCATCTCACAGAATTTCGTCAAGCCCTCAACGCGGTCTTCGACGAGGGACTCAGTCACAGCAGGCTCTACCTCGACCCTCAGCGCCCCGGTGTTGAAGATTTGCTGGATCAGATCACCGCCGGAGTCCGCAGCGCATGCGCCTACAGCGGCGTCACGTCAATTACTCAATTGCATGAGCATGCGATCGTCGGCGTGCAAAGCCCAGCGGGCTTCACCGAAGGGATGCCAATGCCTACTGGTTGGTGAAGCACAGGTAGATGGTAACTCGGTTGGTGCGGCAGTTGCCGCTGCTCTTACCAGAGTTCGTCCCCGAGTTCTGGGCGTGGAAGCGCACCGTGCCAGCTCGGCGCCGAAGGACTCGAGCCCGCGGTCGACTGGCCCGCGCAAGGCAACACTCGATAGGAGCTATCCCGCCCGTCAGCGGGAGGCCCAGCGTGGTCCGGGAGTGTGCCTGTCGCCACGAGGTCAAGTTGTCCGGCGTCGCTGGAACCTCGGTGTCTGCAGGCCGCGCGTTGCCCTACTGGCGGGGCGCCCTCACTGCCAACGCTGTACGTGGTCGAAGGGCCAGGACCGAACGGCCGCTTCCTGTCTCTACGGGTACAGAGCTTGAACATCCGCGGACGATCGCGATGCCCACAGACGGGTCGGACCATCGAACTCGCTGACGGATCGATAGCGTGAGCGGAAGCGGCCTGGGCCACGAATATCTGGGCAATCGCTCGCAGGGTGCGCAACAAATCCGCGTCGCACATCGACGTTCCTCAGTCTGTCAAATCCAGCGGAATTCGTCTCCTGCACGACGTCAGAATGAGAAGTTCACTACAATCTCGGGGTGTTGCACAGTAAATCGCGAGACCTGAACACGCCGCTCATTCTGTCGCTTCCGACGCCAAACGCGTTATGTCACCGAATTTCGTACCGGCGACCATTCGCCTTGTTCCGCAGCACGGTTCACAGTGTGCCGAATCCGAACACTGCAGTCTAAGAAATTCTTGAAACCGTTGTCACTCGATTGGTGATCGTCGAACACATGGACGGTTCGACAGTCTTTAGACCGGCAGCTCCTACATGACTGCCGAACGGTGATTCCAGGGGAGGATCAACGATTGTGATACGTCTCAAACATGCCTTTTTACTGTTAGCATCCGTCGTTGCACTGGTGTTGGATTCGGTTCCCGCCCAGGCGGACGAGGCGGTGACATACCGATCGGAAATGTACGTCATCCGCGATCCGGCGCTGGTGCGGAATCCGGGCATCGTACGGAAGACGCTGGAGCGTGACGGAAATCTGGACGCGCTCGGCATCGAGCCGAGTGCCGCGGCGGGTCAGGCGCCACCGGAGCGGAAGCCTCGGGTCACGGCGGCCGATCCGCCGTACGTGGTGGACAGCTCCCGGTTTCCTGGCGGCCGTAAACCGGAGGATCCGTATCAGTACATGGCCCACGCGGACTGCTTGGACCAGGCCGATACCGCGGGCCAGGACGCGGGGTGGATCAAGAACCGGTTCTCCTACTGTCAGATCGACCTGGTCTGGGCGGTGGACCTCAAGTGCGGAATCCGGGGTTGCCAGGTCATCGGCGCGACGAGCGTCGTGGTCGGCTACGGCAAGATCGGGCCGCACCCGGACAACGCCACGCAGCGTTTCGCCGACTTCCGGCTGGTCACCACCATTCTCTACACCCAGGGTGCGTTCGCCCAGCCCAACGCCACGATGCAGGCGACCATCAAATGCGCGGGCGAGTACCGGGTCGACTTCGGGATCCCCAACGATCGCGCGTGCTACCAGGGAAGTTCTCTACCCGCAAGGCGACCATCCCGGAATGGCGCGTCGACCCGAACTCCTACTTCGACCTGCTCTCCGATGGGTTCCAGCCGGGCGCGGAGTTCGGTGAGCAGCTAACTCAGGGTGTGTTCAAGTTCGAGTACGAGTTCACCCCGAAACGCGACATCGACCTGAAATCGGTCAGCCCCGAGGGCGGGCTACGGTTCGACAGCGCGTTCTACCTGCGCGACAAGCAGGGCAGCATCTTCGACCGCGCCGTGCCGGGCATGTCCTACTCCAAGACCGACCCGGCCGTGGCCGGGCACGCCGTGCACGTCGAGGAGGCCCGCGCCAATCCCGATGCGACCGTACCGCCGAAACAGGGCAAACGGCTGCTCGTCGGGTCCGCGGCTCCGCGGCTCCCGGGGACACGCTGCACCGGCTGGCCAGCGGCCGTAGCGAGGCATCGAGAACGCGCGCTGCGCGCAACCGCACCGTGTCGACGAACTTCTGCGCCACCGTGCAGATGCCACCGCGGCCACCGACCGGCGGACCGTTCGACTGTGACGAGTACGCCTACGCCTCCAGCTATGAGGGCTCCGCACGCCACGAGTTCGAAGGCCCCCAGTACGCGCTGGACTACACGGTACGGTGGGTCAACCGGGAGCAGAACCAAGAGGCCGGCCGGCGGCTGCTCGGCTGGCACGAGAACGACCGCATCCTGGATCTGCGCAAAGACCCAGAACTTGACCCGCACGATCAGGAACGGTTCTTCATCCCGATCAACCCCTAACAGCAACCGGCAGCGATGAGCTGGGCCCTCCGGGACGGACGGCCCACTCCTGGTCGAACGGATGGGAAGGAACCTGTGGCGGTGAACGGCAGCGTCGACTCGGCGTGGGAGCGGATCACGACCTGGCTGCGCATCCATACGCCGGCCACCACGGCCACGCTTCGGCCCCCGGCACCCGCCGACGACGTCCGCGCCGTGCAGAACGCGGTGGGGCGGCCGTTCCCGGTGGATCTGCTGGCGTGGTGGCGGCTGATGGACGGCGTCGACGACGACGCCGACTACCGCACCGCCTTCACCGTCCCCGGCGTGTACATGCCCCTGCCGGTGACACGCGTACGGGAGGAATGGGCCAGCCTCAGCGCCTACCCCGACCACGACTGCTGCCACCCCGACGGACACCACCAGCGCGCCGCCGGCGATCCTGTCCTCGGGTTCTGCACCGCCCTGCTCCCCGTCTGCCGCGCCGTCGACGGCGCCGTCCTCTCCATCGACCTGCGCCCCGGCACCGACCACGACTGCGTGATGGACTGGATGGCCCAAACCGGCGCTCACCGCACCACCCGGACCGGCATCAGCGCGATGCTTACCGACACCGCCGACCGTCTCGAGCAATACACCACCGCACCACACACCCGACCGCAGCCAGGACAGGCGACGATCCGTGACGACGGAGTACTGACCTGGGCATAGCCGCCAACTGCGACACGAGCCAGTTCGGCTGCACTACACGACAATCGCGCACGCCACGTCTGCGCGCTCGTGCAGCGGGCTGCCGTGGTTGCACAAGCTGGGTAGGGCAAGATTGGCTTGTGCATGATTGGCTCATGGCCAAAGGCTACTTGTGCTTTTCGCAGGCCGGATATCCCGTGTGCACCTCCTATCGCGGCGCTCAGGCTAGCGGCGACGCCTGATGTACTGGCGGTTTCGGTGGTGTCATTCTTCGCGTACTTCGCCGCAAGCTCCTGTCGGGTCTGACGACGGCGCCAACAATCAGAGTCACGCCTGACCGGATTGCCCCCGCGGGAACGACGCACCCCGGCCTGATATCAGGGTTCCAGGCGCCCCCATCGAGCCGCGATGGCCTCTCTCGAAGACGCTGCTGATTCTCGGAGTGGTCATGATTGCGTTCATCATCGTGATCATCACGGTGTTGTGACCATGGAACTATCGACCGGGAAGTTCAGCGCCGTCCTGCATGGCACTGGAGAGCCCGCTCAGGAGCCGAAGCCAACCGCCGCAGTGCCACCCGTCGGATGGACACCCAAACTGTGCGAGCCAGCCCTGCACAGGAACCATCATCCCAGGGCGGTGCACTCGTATGACGTCGAGTTCTGCGTGCAGGTCTTCGTGTTTGTCGACGCGCTCGGGCGTTGCCGGAGATGATGCCCGGCCGCCTCGGCAGCTACGCGAAGCGGGCGACGGCCAGGGCTTTGTCGTCGTGACGTTTGGCGCGTGGGAGGTGCCGGGCGTCGGGGTCGTGCTCGCTTTCCCATGTGTGGCAGTGGTTCAGTATCGCGTCCAGTTCGGCGGCGGTGACGGCGCTGATGGCGGCCCAGTCGATGATTCCGAGGTGCCGCATGGGGTTGTAGGCTCCGTCGGTGGCCAGGACTGCCCAGGGAACGTCGTCGGTACGGAACCGGTGGACGATGGCGTGTTGCGCGGCGGCGGGGTCCGCTTCGGCGATCCAGTAGCCGCCGGGGCGGTTGCGCCGGGCGGCTTGCTGTGTCTGGAGCTTGCGCAGAAGGGTGCGGTGCGTGTCGTCGAACCCGGTTCCCTGTGCGAGGCGGCGGCGGTAGCAGCGGCTGGGTTGGAGGTCGAGTCTGCTCAGTCTCGGGTCAGTGATGGCCAGGCCAGGCAGGACGGCGAGGTTGTCGCCGAGCATGAGGATCTCGGTCCAGCCGTCGTGGGCCCGCAGGATCGTGACCGTGCTAGAGGGCGAGTGGCCGGGCCGGAGGTCGAGGTGGGCGGCGGCATCGTGGATCGTGTCGGCGAGAACCGCGGTCAGGTCCGCCGCGGGGTCGGCGTCCAGATGGCGGCGGAGGCCTGCGCCGAGCGCGTCGGCGTAGACGCTGGGCGGAACGGGCACGGGCACGAACGCCGAGGCCCCGTCCAGCATGATCACGCCATTGCCGATGGTGATGATCTTGTCGTCGCTGGCGTGTATCGGGGGCAGCTGACTGGTGGTGATGTCCACACGGGTCACCAGAGGAAGGGGCCGGCGACGAGTTCGCTGGTGAGGATGTTCGTGCCGTCGTGGGTGCAGCCGATGATCGCGGAGAACGGTGCGGTGCCGGTCGTGGAGAACAGCGTGGTCAGGTTGGCTGCGAGGTAGTGGGCGGCGCCGAGGGAGCCGATGCTGTGGATCCCGGCGATGTGGACGACGACGTGATCGTTGACGGTCTGCCTGGCGAGGTAGGCGATGTCGGCCTTGCGTGGCTCTGGTTGGTCTGCGGGTGAGCCACGGCGGGTACTGCTGGTGGTCTCCTCGATCCACCATCGGCCGCTGTCTTCGACCATGGCCAGCGCGGGGTCGCGTTCGAGCAGGCGTGCGGCGATGGGAGCGGATTTCGGCCCGCACACCACGATCGTGTCGGCGTCGGGCAGGGCGCTGTGGCCGGGTTGGATCGTGATCCGGTCGACCTCGAGATCCAGTCCCTCGAGCAGCGTCGCGAGGGTGTTGGTGGTGGCGGCGTCCTCGGCGGCGATCATGGGGCGTTCCCGGTCGGTGCTTAACTGCCGGAGCGGATACCCCACTCGGACGGTGTCGGATCCGAAGAACACCCGGTGTTTGGCGGGATCGTTGGCCAGTTGCGACACCCGGCCAGGGGTAAGGCGAAGCGCTTTGGCGACCGCGTCGTTGCCGTGCGCGTCGACCGCTTCGGCCATGCTTCGTCGACGCAGGCGGGTGGACTTCGTACCGACTGCTTGGCACACGCCGAAGAGTTCCTGGGTCAGGCGTGTCCTCCAGAGCGGATCGTCCAGGTCCTTGGCCGCGGCCATCGCGTCGGCGCCGGCCGCCTGGAAGCGGCCGACGATCTCCGCGACCCGGGCCTCGTAGTCGAAGTCTTCGCTCACCCGAGAGAGTTTAGCCCCTCTTGACGCCAGCGTACATGCACGCCTAATCTCAGTTTATGCCCCCATAAACTCGCAGCTAGAGCGCTTTCACTTGGAGTCTTTAGGGGAGGGTAAACCAAGCAGCCGTGCGGAGAGGGTGAACCGGGTGTCAACGGGAGACTCGTCGGAACCACTCCGTATCAGCCAGGTGCTCCGCGCCGGATCGACGCGACGTGACGCTGTGCCGCGCGGGCGGCGCCCCGACGCCCCGGCCAGCGCAGGCGGCCGCCTCCGATCGCGTCTTCCCCATCCGGCGCGGAGCACCGCCCCACCCGCACATCCGTTAAGGAGCTGTCTCCCATGACTCAGGCCCTGACACCCGACCTCGCCCGCGACACCGACACACCAAGCCCGGACCACGACACCGCAGGACATCCCGCCGGGAACGCAGAGATCGCCGCTCGCGTGCGGCGCGCCAAAGTGCTGTTGATCTGCTGTGTCCTGGCGGAGAGTTTCCGTCCGCTGCCGCTGAGGGACCTGGATATCCCCGCCGTCCAGGTGCACCACGCCGTCGACGACGCGCTGCGCCGCCTTCCGTTCGAGTACCTGCTCGGCTGGCGAGGCCGTGTCGCGGCGTGGTCGGTCCGGTGGGACGCGGCACGGCATGCCGCGAGCGCCTACTTCCCGGATGCCGTGCGCGCCGACGACGAGGTCCCCGGATCGGACGCCCTGGACGAGTGGCATCTCACCGCGGATGAGCGGACCATGCTCACCCGCCTGTGCCGCGAAGACGCGGCACGGGAGAGCCAGTCATGACCGCCGTGACGACGGGGCCCCACACAATGACCGGGCGTCGTCCTGTCCCCGCGGGCCGCGCGATCCTGCTCGCCTTCGAGTTCGTGCCTGAGGACTCGGAGCCGGTGCTGGACACGGCGCACATGCTCGCCGTGCTTCACCTCGCCCGAGCCGACGCCGTGCGTTCCATCGGCGGCGCGGACGACACGATCACCGCGGCGGCGGCGCGGGCGCAGGAACAGCGGGACCAGGCCATCGCGGGTCAGGTAGCCCTCATCGACGAGCATGTTGCCATCTGCTTCCCCAGTCCCCGCAGAGGGTCCCTGCACACCGAGACTGTCGGCGCTCTGCTCGCCCGGCTGGCACAGAGATGGCAGCACTGGCACGAGCTGGCCGCGCTGCCTGCGGCTGCCCCGCGTGCCCGCGACGCGTTTCGGCGGTCGCCGAGCTCGCCCGCGCCTACGACGACCTGATCGACGACGTGCTGCTCGGCCGCCGGTGCCTGCCCCGCTACCAGCATCCCGGCCCGCACGGGAAGGCCTGACCATGAACGACAACGCCGACACACCCGTCACGCAGGGACCATCGGCTGAGGTCGCGGTGTGGGTGTCCCGATCGTGCCGCGTCGGCCAGTCCGACGACCCGATCAACACCGTGACACGGCATCTGCCGACCAAGGACGACCCTTTTCACTGCGCAATCTGCTGGCAGTACCGCGACTGGCCCTGCCAGCCGACCGACACCGCGCTGCACCAGATCGACAACGCCGGGCTCCGCCGCGCCGATTTCGTCCCGGCCTACCTGCACAGTCGCCTCCCGCGACCGTCGCCTCGGCCACCCGCGCCGTCCAGTTGGCCAGGTGAGAACCCGTGAATCACGTGCTCGCAGCCGCCTTCGCCGATGATCTTCGGGCCCGTCTCGGCGACTACGACACCCTCGCACGGCGACAAGGCCCCGCGTTTTCAGAACAAGAAGCCAGGGACGCCATCCAGACCCTGACCGATGTCGTACGTGTTGTGCTCGACGGGCACACGGTCGACCCGCACGGCCACTGCACAGGCTGCCCCCGCCGAAGCTGGCGCCGACAGCACGGCTGCCGACTCCTGCGTGACCTGGCCCACCGCGCGACCGGACGTCCCGCCCCTACCAGCAGTTCATCCGGCCGGCACGCCTATCGCGCCTAGCGTCCCGCAACCGCAATGGGTCCAGGTGGGCGCGGAGGCGATCGCATCACGGTCGGGCGATGGTCGTCGGCGCATCTGACCCATCTCCGGGTGCGGCGGCCGCCTGGTGGTGCGGCGGGAGCGTGTCGGCGATCCGAACGAGACTGGCGTCCTCGCTCAAACTGTCGCCACGCAGCGCGGCGAATATCGCCAGGTAGACCTCGACGTGCTCCGGATCCCGGACGATCAGAAGCCCGCTCGGTCCCGGCGTCTCGACAAAGGCCGTATGCCGCCCGTCCGCTCCGGTGGTGACCGTGAACCGGCAAGCCGCCCACGGCAGCGCGGGCGCGGCCAACGGATGCACCAGGACGCTGACATGTCGCTCACCCGCGTCATCACGAAGACTTCTCAACTGCTCCGCCGCGGTGTCCGGATCAGGGTTGCCCGCCTCGAACCTCGTCAGCGTCTCCTCGCCCACCACGAACACCACGCGTGGCGGCGCAGCCGGGCTCAGGACAGCGCGACGACGGGGTGACAATTCCGCGCCCACGGCGGCGAGTGCCGGTTGATAGACGGCACGCCATTCCCACATCAGGCGGGCGACTGTCGGCGTCATGAGCATTTCCGGCAGGTTCGGGCCGCTGTAGCAGCGGATCGTCACCGCCGCCTCCTCTGCGACGCAACGATCCAACGCCGGGATACGGCCCCCGTGGTGACTGTCCACAGTGGTATGTCGTCTTCCTTCACGTCCCAAATCCGGTATCAGCATGGAGCTGTCCAACCCCCTGTGCGTCCGCATGGACACGTGTCAGGACACGAGATCACCGTGGCGGTCTCCTTGGCGAGAACGAGTACGTTCCAGGCCGAGCGTTGGACGCCGGTCATCTCCTGCCACCTGACGCCGAAGTCCGCGGCGTCGTCCGGCCACGACGTCGCAGGATCCAGGGCATGGACGCACCGCCTGACCAGGAAATCGCTGGGCGCGAGAAAACGGAAATCTCCGGACAGGTCGGCGACCGCCGCGTCGGCGATCAGTGACCCGATCCGCGGCACCGGCGCCAGGACGGTGCGCAGCCCGTCCCACGGCGCAGTCCGCCACTCGGGCTCCAGAGCACGCGTGATCCACGCCGCGGTCCGCAGCCGATCGCGGACCGCGCCCAGACCATGCACGTCGAACACGTCCGCCGAGAGCTCGAGAACCGTGGTAGGTCCGGGAAACAGCCACTCCCGACCCATCGGGCTGTCGTGGCCCTGCCCGAGCGCCGTGGAGGCGTCCCGGTAGACGGTGCGCGCGTGCTCGAGCGGCATGGTGCATCGGAAGAGCGCGCCGAGGAGTGCCTCCCACAGGTCACCGGCGCGGATCCGCGCCACCGGACCGGCTGCGAGGAGCTCCTGACTCAGCGCGGATTCCTGGTTCGCGAGTGTGGCGGGGTCGATGACGTCGACTTCGACTTCGGGTTCGCTGTCAGGCTGTCCGTCAACGAGGTGAAGGCCGATGTCGTGGCCGCCGTCGGGGCGCGGCGTGGCGACGGCCAGCCACACCGCCCCCGATCCCCCACGCAGCAGTCGCCGCCAGCGCCCCTCACCGTCGAGCCGCCACCCGGGGTGGTCGGCCATCACCGACGGCCGCCGCCCCGTCCGGTCGCGCCCCAAGCTGCCTGGTGACATCGTCGCCGTCATCGGCCGGCTCCCTTTTTCAGCGTGGCGACGACCAGCTCGGCGGCCTGCCCGGTCGCCGTGCACACGTCGTGGGTGTCGCCGACACGGCCGACCAGCGAGACCCTCACCGCAGCGTCGTCGGCCAGACCGACCGTGACCGTGCAATACCACGGCGAATCCCCCGTCATAGCCACCGCCGGGAACCCACCCACCGTCAGCTCCCGCCACACCCAGCCCTCGTCCGGGCTATGGGAGGGATAGACCTCGCTCAGGCCCTGCCGGTGGCTCGTCGCGAAGACCACCATGACCGTCCGCGCCGTCGCCGGGATCTCCCACAGGCAGGCTGGCCCGGCCGATTCGTTCCGGTCAGGCTTGCCGACAGCCTTGCCCCCCAGGACCTGCTCGACCTGTGTCGGGGTGAGGGCGAGCGCGCACGGATGGCCGGCCAGCACCGTGCTTGGTAGCGGGTCACGCACGGCGGGTGCTCCCGCATACGGCGGCACCCGGGTCGTCAGCCCGAGCGTCCGGGGTGCCGTCGGCGACGGCAGCGGCGGGCTCACCGGGGCTGGGCCGCATCCGGCCACGACTGCCGCGATCAGCAGCACCACGCTCGACCGGGCCGCGGCGCGGGCGGGCCCGGTCATGCCGCCGCCTCGACGATGACGTCCGCGCTGACCATCAGGTGGTCATTCTTCGTCGCATCCTTACCTAAGAGCGGATGTTGGTGGACCGCGTACGTGTCGGGGTCGAACCGGGCCGGTGACCGCTGCGAGAGCACGATGCGATCGATCCGCAGCGCGGTATCCGGCTCGGTCGTGGTCGGTGTGAAGTCCCCGGCGACCTGGCCAGCGTCCCACCACCCATGCTCCAGGAACCCGTCCATCGCCCCGGTGAGCGTGGCCCAGGTGCCGTCCGGGCGGCGCGTGCCCTTCTGGCTGCGCATCCACGGACGGCCCACCCGGTCACAGCGCGCACCCCAGTCCTCATACACCGTCTCGCCCTTAGCCGAGCTGGTCGTGTTGAAGTCACCGGCGTAGAGCGCGTTCTCCGACGCGACCTGACCGTCCTGATTCGCCTGCTCAGTCAGGCCAGTCTCGCCTCGGGATCCGTTCCAGTGCACGCACTTCAGCCGGAACCGGTGTCCGTTGATGGTGGCGGTGAGGATGTTTGCCAGCTGGGTCCGCCTGCCGGCTAGCGGATACCAGGTGCGCGGCTGGACGGTACGGGGATCGACGAACAATCCGGGGACGTTCACCGATCCCGGCACCTCGGAAATCCAGCCGCGGTAGGGGACTTCGCCGAACTTCCGGCCATCTGGACCGGGGTTCGTCCACAGTGAGCCGAGCAGCCGCAGGACCTCCTCGAGCGGATCCGGATCGTAGGAAGTGCCGGTGTAGTGGGTGCATTCAGACAAGTACAGGGCATGCGGCGCCTGTTCGAGAGGCGCAAGCATCGCCGCGAGCTTGTCGTGTTCGTGAACCCGTGTGGTGCGGTTGTACCCCGCGCGCTTCAGATTCGCTGTCGCGGCCCGCAGCCGCAAAGCCGTGTCCGTCATACGGTCTCTCCACCCTCTGCTTGCAGCACCGCCGCGAGCCTGATCCGCTCATTCCTTGTCGCACGCGCCAAGCCACGCAGCCACGACCACACTTTTGCCTCCGGGACATCGACGAGAGTCGCGACATCGGCCACGGGAATCGCATGCGCCCGCCACTCCAGAACCGCCCACAGTCGATCCGGTGACCGCTCATAGCGGGGTATCCACGGCACGAAGGTCCCGCTTCCATGCCGCGGCCTGGACCACTCAGGGGCCGGTGGGTCATCGCCGTGCACCTGGAAGATCTGTTCGCCGATCGTCGACCACAGCGCGGACCGGGCACTCAGGCTGGTGCGCTGCCACGGCATCCGCACCTGTACACCGTCGCGTTCTGACCGCGAATCGCGCGATGAGGCCGTGCCGCCTTCTCGTGGCTGGACGGGAATGCGCAGCCCCAGACGACCTGCGTCGACGATGCCGCTATCCATCGGCCGCCCCACCAGACCCCGCGGCGATCGCCGCCGGCGCGTACTTCACGACGAACGGCAGGTGATCCGACGCCCGCCGCGTCAGGTCACTGTCGATGACCTCACACGACACCAGCGCGGGCACCACATCGGGGGTAGTCCGGACGATGTCCAGCCGGCGCGGCCCGCACACGTCGTCGCCGTCCCAATGTCCGACCGTCGCCGCCCACGGAGCTTTGAGGATCGCGGCCGCGTCGATCAGGCCGCCGTCGCGCAGTATCTGCCCTGCGGACCGGTCCGCTTCCCAGCCGCGGCTCCCGTCGCGGTTCGTCCAGGTCCTGCACTGGAAGGCGAACTCGCGATGCCAGTCCACCGACCGACCCGGTTCACCGTGCCGGAAGTGATACGGATCCCGGTCGTAGTCCGGGGCGATAATCCAGCCGTCCGGGACGCGCACGTTAGCCCCAGCCTGGTCCGCGGACACACCATTCCAATCACCACCGACCAGCGTCGGTCGCTGGTGCGGTGGCCGGAACACCCGCTTCAGGACGACCTCGGCCTCGTCAGCGCGCTGATTCAGCCCGTGCGGCCGCGCGTGATAGGACGCGTGCGCCACCGGTTCCGCCGCACCGACATCAAGGTCGAGCTGCACGTACGCGTGCCAGAGCGCCCGGCCGGACACCACAGCGAACCGGCCTGACGGGCTCAGTTCATCCGACCACAACAGACCCGGATGATAACGCTGACTACCGACCGCTACTGCCGGCCGGTTCCGCTCGTACTCACACCGCAAGCCAGTCGCCTCGGCCAACGTCTGCAGCCGCCACCCCGCACGTCCCGCCTTACTACGCGAACCAGACCGTGGCCACCAGCGACGAAACCACCGCGCCGACCGGACACCGGCCGCCGGATCTTCGGCGATCAGCTCCTGCACCGCGACCACCAGCGCATCGCCAGCCGCAGACGCCTCCGCCCGCGCCTGACCGATCACCTCATGGACCAGCTCAGCCCGCTCAGGATCCTCGCCATAGTTCATCGAGTTGTAGGTCATAATCCGGACATGACCAGACCCCACAACGGTTCCGCGCATGCTAAATCCCCTCCGCAAGCGCTGAAACGCCTGCCATGACACGGAGAACCCGCGCCGCGATTTCTTCTTTCTCGTCCCCGGGCTCGAAAAGGTCTCCGCTGTGCGACAACACATCGCCCTTAACGCTGACGGTTGTCGTGACCGTCGACGGCCGTGAGATCAACGCTCGCGCGTCGTCGGGCGCGGCCAGCTGGGCACATCGGGCTTTGAACGCAGCGGGACTGTGCTGGTAGTGCCACAGTGGCCGATCTCCAAGCCAGGACCACCAAATCCCGTAAGACACAGGCGAGGAGCTGTCAGCGGGAAGCGCCGGCAACCAGGTCGTGCTCACCTGAGCAACTTCTTTCAGGCAAGCGCGACAGTCCACAGCAGATGAGGTCGTGCGATACGCAGGCTCACCTCGTCGTCCCCGGTACACGTACTCCGCACGATCGGAAGCGCCTAGTACTCCAGCCGGACTTCGTGATGTCGCTGGTGGGCTGCCCGTAGACAGGTGCGGCCACCAGTTGATCATGGTCGGTTGTGTGGACTAACCCTGATCGGCTGGTGGCCGCGGGTCCCAGCGTA